>PKWQ01000145.1 GCA_003133265.1 Acetobacteraceae bacterium | reverse complement strand
CGGCAACAGCCGCATCCGCAGGCCGCCGATGGTGCCGAGCACGAAGCCGAATGCGTCCGCCGCCGCGCCCAGCAGCCGCGTCCGGCGCATCAGCTTCAGCACCCACGGGTCTTCCGCGGTGGCGCCGGCCGTCGTCTCGAAGCGGAATTTGGCCGACCAGGCGACCAGCGGACGAAACAGCAACTGGTCGTACAGCAGGATCACCGCCAGCATCGCCAGGATCGCGTAGGCCACGGCGGCGATGTCGCGCTGCTCCAGCGCCAGCGCGACGTAGGAGCCGATGCCCGGCAGCTTCCAGGTGTTGTCGCCGACCGAGATCGCCTCCGACGCCACCACGAAGAACCAGCCGCNNATCGACATCATCATGTTCCAGATCAGCTGCGGCATGGCGAACGGCGCCTCGACCCGCCAGAAATGCATCCAGGGCGAGAGCCGGAAGGTGCGCGAGGCTTCCACCAGTTCGGTCGGCACCGTGCGCAGCGACTGATAGAAGCAGAACGCCATGTTCCAGGCCTGGCTGGTGAAGATCGCGAAGATCGCCGCCAGTTCCAGCCCCATCACCTTGCCGGGAAACAGGCTCATGAAGAACACGACGGTGAAGGTCAGGAAGCCCAGGATCGGCACCGACTGGAGGATGTCCAGGATCGGCACCATCACCAGCCCGGCGCGCCGGCTTTTTGCCGCGGCGGTGGCGAAGGTGAACGTGAAGAACAGCGACGCGGCCAATGCCGCGAACATGCGCAACGTGGTGCGGGCGGCGTAGGCAGGCAGGTTCCACGGATCGAGACTGATCGCCGTCGCCTCCGGCGCGTCCAGCGGCACCAGCGTGCCGCGCGCCACATGGGCGACGCCGACCAGGGCGGCGACCACGCACACGATCGCCGCGACGTCCCAGACATTGGGCAGACGCCTTCCATGCAGCAGGGCGGCAGGTGCGGTGCGTGACATGCGAGGTTTTACCGGAATGGGCCGGCGCCCACTTAGCGCACGGCGGGCCGCGAAGTCACCCCCGCACGCTGTGGCGGTTCGATGACATCCCCACCCGGATAGTCAGCGACCCGGTATGTGGGTTCCCGTGCTGCCGAAGCCGCCCTCGTTGCGCGCGGTCTCGTCCAGGCTTTCCACCTCGCGCCACGCCGCGCGGATCACCGGCGCCAGCACCGCCTGGGCGATGCGCATGCCGCGCTCCACCATGAACGGCGCCTCGCCGGCGTTCAGCAGGATCACCTGCACCTCGCCGCGATAATCCTCGTCGATCGTGCCGGGGCTGTTCGCCACCACGATGCCGCTGCGCAGCGCCAGGCCGGAACGCGGGCGGATCTGCAATTCGTGGCCCGGCGGCAGGGCGATGGCGAGCCCGGTCGGGATCAGCGCCCGTCCGCCCGGCGCGATCGTCACCGTCTCGGCAACGGCGGCCAGCAGGTCCATCCCGGCCGCGCCCGGCGTGGCATAGGCGGGCAATGCCAGCCCGTCGCCATGTGCCAGCCGGCGGACAGCGATCTCGACACTCATGCAAGCACATCCGCGATGCGCGCGGCGATCCGCTCCGCCACCAGCTGCTTGGGCATCCTCGGCCAGTCTTCCACGCCCGTCGCCGTCACCAGATGCACCGCGTTCTCGTCCCCGCCCATGATCCCGCTGGCGGGTGAGACGTCGTTGGCCACGATCCAGTCGCAGCCCTTGCGCGCCAGCTTCGCCTGCGCGTTGGCCAGCAGGTCGTCGGTCTCGGCGGCGAAGCCCACCACCAGGCGCGGGCGCTGCGGCCCGGCGGCGGCGAGCGTGGCCAGGATGTCGGGATTCGCCACCAGCTCGAATGTCGGCGCGGCGACACCCGGCCGCTTCTTGATCTTGCCGCCCGAGGCATTGGCCACCCGCCAGTCCGCCACCGCCGCCGCGCAGACCGCGACATCGGCCGGCAGCGCGGCGCGGCAGGCGGCCAGCATTTCCTCCGCCGTCTCCACCTTCCGCACACTGACGCCCGCCGGATCGGCGATCCCGACCGGGCCGCTGACCAGCGTCACGCGGGCGCCGAGGGCGGCGAGCGCGGCGGCGATGGCGTGGCCCTGCCGGCCGGAAGAGCGGTTGGCGATGTAGCGCACCGGATCGATCGGCTCATGCGTCGGCCCGCTGGTCACCAGCGCGTGCCGGCCCTTGAGCAACTGCGGCGGATCGAGCAGCCGCTCGATCGCGGCCAGGATCGCGGGCGGCTCGGACATCCGGCCAGGGCCGAATTCGTGGCAGGCCATCGCGCCCTCGTCCGGACCGATGCTCCGCACGCCGCGCGCGGCCAGCAGCGCCAGGTTCGCCTGGGTCGCCGCATGCAGCCACATCCGCACATTCATCGCCGGCGCCACCAGCACCGGCTTGTCGGTGGCCAGCAGCAGCGTCGAGGCCAGATCGCCCGCCAGCCCGGCGGCCATCTTCGCCAGGATATCGGCCGTGGCCGGCGCGACCACCACCAGATCGGCGCTGCGCGACAGCTGGATGTGGCCCATCTCGCTTTCGTCGGTCAGCGAAAACAGATCGCCATACACTTTTGCTTCCGACAGCGCCTGCAAGGTCAGCGGCGTGACGAACTGCCTGCCCGCCTCGGTCAGCACGCAGGTTACGCCGCAGCCCTTGCCGCGCAGCAGCCGGATCAGCTCCGGGACCTTGAACGCGGCGATACCGCCCGCGACGATCAGCAGCACACGCTTGCCGGACAGACCGCTCATAGCCGCCACCCCGTGTGAATTGCCGCGATCCCGCCCGAGAGGTTCCTGTAGCCGACCCGCGACAAGCCGGCCGCGCGCATCATGCCGGCCAGCGTCTCCTGGTCGGGGAACATGCGGATGCTCTCGGCCAGATATTGGTAGCTGTCCTCGTCCTGCGCCACGACGCGGCCCAGGCGCGGCAGCACCTTGAACGACCAGGTGTCATACACCGACGCCAGCGCCGCCACCCGCACATGGCTGAACTCCAGGCACAGGAACCGCCCGCCGGGCTTCAGCACGCGCCGCGCCTCGGCCAGCACGGCGTTCTTGTCGGTGCAGTTGCGCAGGCCGAAGGCGATGGACACCCGGTCCACCGTCCGGTCCGGCAGCGGCAACTGCTCCGCGTCCGCCACCAGCAGCGAGACGTCGGCGGCATAGCCCCGCTCCAGCGCCCGGTCGCGCCCGACCGTCAGCATCGCCTGATTGATGTCCGACAGCAGCACCGGCCCGCCGCCGGCCTTGAGCCAGCCGAAGGTTATATCCCCGGTGCCGCCCGCCAGATCGAGCAGCGTATGGCGCGGACGCGGGTCGAGCGCGGTGACGAACACCTTCTTCCAGATCCGGTGGATCCCGAGCGACATCAGGTCGTTCATCAGGTCGTAGCGCGTCGCCACGCTGTCGAAGACCGCGCGCACCATCGGCTTCTTCTCCGCCTTCGGGACGGTGCGGAANNATGCCGGAACTCCCCGAGGTCGAGACAGTGATGCGCGGCCTTCAGGCACGTCTGGAGGGACGGCGGATCGTGCGCGTCGAGGTGCGCCGGCCCGATCTGCGCTGGCCGCTGCCGCCGGGCCTCGCCAGGCGGCTGACCGGGGCCAAGATCCTCGGTTTCCGCCGGCGGGCGAAATACATCCTGATGCGGCTCGGCGGCGGCGACAGCGTGCTGCTGCATCTCGGCATGTCCGGGCGGGTGCTGATCGAGCCCGCCGGGTCCAACCAACCCCATCCCGCGCACGAGCACATCATGCTGGAAACCCACGATGGCTGGCGCGTCGGTTTCGTCGATCCGCGCCGCTTCGGCTCGGTCGATCTGCTGCGCACCGACGCCGAGGACGCGCACCGGCTGCTCGCCGGCCTGGGGCCGGAGCCGCTCGGGCCGGAATTCTCCGCCGCAACACTCGCCGCCGCGCTGGCGGGCAAGCGCACGCCGATCAAGGCGGCATTGCTCGATCAACGCATCGTCGCCGGGCTGGGCAACATCTATGTCTGCGAGGCGCTGTTCCGCGCCCGCGTCAGCCCGCTGCGCCCCGCCGCCACGATCACCAGGGCCGAGGCCGGCCGGCTGGTGCGCGAGATCAAGGCCACGCTGACCGAGGCCATCGCCGCCGGCGGGTCCAGCCTGCGCGACTATGTGCAGACTGACGGGGAACTCGGCTATTTCCAGCACGCCTTCAAGGTCTATGGGCGAGAGGGCGAGGCGTGCGAGCGATGCAAAACCGGCGCTTGTATCAAGCGCATCGTGCAGTCCGGGCGTAGCACCTTCTATTGCCCACGGACGCAGCTCTAGCTAGAGAAGCCCCACGCTCATAACCGGAGAACCACGATGGCCGAGCAAGCCCCCGAGACCATCATCGTCGAGACGCATGGCCGCGTCGGACTGATCCGTCTGAACCGCCCGCAGGCGATGAATGCGCTGTGCGATCAGGTGATGGACGAGCTGGGCGCCCAGCTGATCGCCTTCGATGCCGACACCGCGATCGGGGCTATCGTCATCACCGGCTCCGAGAAGGCCTTCGCCGCCGGCGCCGACATCAAGGAGATGCGCGACCGCTCCTATCCCGCCGCCTATCTGGAAAACTTCATCGGCAAGCGCTGGGAGACGATCCTGCGCATCCAGAAGCCGGTGATCGCCGCGGTGTCCGGCTTCGCGCTCGGCGGCGGCTGCGAGCTGGCGATGATGTGCGACATGATCTTCGCCGCCGACACCGCGAGGTTCGGCCAGCCCGAGATCAATCTCGGCGTGATCCCCGGCGGCGGCGGCACCCAGCGGCTGACGCGCGCGGTGGGCAAATCCAAGGCGATGGACATGGTGCTGACCGGGCGGATGATGGACGCCGCCGAGGCCGAGCGCGCCAGTCTGGTCAGCCGTGTGTTCACCGCCGAGCAGCTGTTGCCCGAGACGCTGAAAATCGCCGAGCGGATCGCCAACCTCTCGCCGGTGGCGCTGGCGATGGCCAAGCAGTCGGTCAACCGGGCGTTCGAGACCACGCTGGTCGAGGGCGTGCTGTACGAGCGGGCGCTGTTCCTGTCGCTGTTCGGCACGCCCGACCAGCGCGAGGGCATGTCGGCGTTCATCGAAAAACGCAAGGCAGCTTTCAAGCTGGACTGACCGCCATCGTGACGGGGTTCCTTGACTCAGAGCCCCGCGATGCATAGAAGACCTCCCTTCCCGGGGTCGATGGAGCACTGCGTCCCCTGTCCGCCATTCTATTGATCGAAAAGAGCCCATGGCCAACACCGCCTCCGCGCGCAAGCGCATCCGCCAGAACGTCGTTCGCGCCGATCGCAATCAGGCGCGCAAGTCGCGCATGCGGACCTTCGTGAAAAAGGTCGAGACGGCGATCGCCGGCGGCGACAAGACAGCGGCAGCAGCCGCGCTGCAAGCGGCACAGCCGGAGATGCAGCGCGCTGCCGGCAAGGGCGTGATCCACAACAACACCGTCTCGCGCAAGATTTCCCGCCTGTCGGCACGAATCAAGGCGCTGTCTGCCACCTGAATTGGCCACGCCGCGCCGCCGATCGCGGCGCGGCAACAGGCCTGTCGCGACTCTCACCGCCGCCAAAACGTCGCCGAATTGAAACTTTGGGTGGTATTGTCGTAATACTAAAACAAACTTAATTTCGCCTGATCTGGCGGACACGCTGTTTGTTTCATACAACTCCACACTATTTATTTCATCGAGCACGTAACCGAAGATTTCCATTGCTTCGGATTATGATCCTGACATAATCGTTGTTATGTTGGCCACGGGGGAGTGGCTGGCAGTATCGCATGCCGTACTCCGCCAGATTTTCCGGCGGAGGCAGGAGCTATTTGGGGCGGGGCAAGTGTCGGTGACGACAAACGGCAGCGGTACAGATCGTGAGCTTACCCCCACCGAGCGTGGCGGCATCGACGCGCCGCAACTGGCGTCGCAATGGGCCAGAATCCGGGGACGACTGCAAAGCGATGTCGGTGACGTCGAGTATCGCACCTGGCTGCGGCAGATGACGCTTGCCGGGCTCGACGGCGACGAGATCACCGTGCATCTGCCCACCCGTTTCCTGCGCGACTGGGTACGCAGCCATTATGGCGATCGCCTGAACACGCTCTGGCAGCAGGAGAACCGGCAGGTCCGTCGTGTCGACATCCGCGTCGGCGGCGCCGTGCCCCCCATCGCCGGCCTTGCCGAAAGCCTCGCCCCGCCGCCCCGCGCTCCGACGAACCGGATGGAGGACCGCACAGATACGCGCCCCGAGCCGCGTAACGGCGACGCGCGCTCCGATCTGGCCGGGGCACTGGACCAGCGCTTCACGTTCGACAGCTTCGTTGTCGGCAAGCCCAACGAGTTCGCGCATGCCTGCGCCCGGCGCGTCGCCGAACTTCCGTCCAGCCCCGGCTTCAACCCGCTGTTCCTGTATGGCGGGGTCGGCCTCGGCAAGACCCATCTGATGCATGCCATCGCCTGGGAACTCACCCACCCTGGCGGCACTCCGGCGCGGCCGGTCTCGGTCGCCTACATGTCGGCCGAGAAGTTCATGTACCGCTTTATCGCCGCCATCCGCAGCCAGTCCACCATGGAGTTCAAGGAAAGCCTGCGCAGCGTCGACGTGCTGATGATCGACGATCTGCAGTTCCTGATCGGCAAGGACAACACGCAGGAAGAATTCTTCCACACCTTCAANNGCGCTGGTCGATGCCGGCAAGCAGATCGTGGTCTCCGCCGACAAATCGCCCTCCGACCTCTCGGGGCTGGAGGATCGGCTGCGCACGCGGCTGGGCTGCGGCATGGTCGCCGACCTGCACGCCACCACGTTCGAGCTGCGCATCTCCATCCTGGAAGCCAAGGCGCTGCGCGCCGGGGTGGCGGTGCCGCCCAAGGTGATGGAGTTCCTGGCGCACAAGATCACCTCCAACGTCCGCGAGCTGGAAGGCGCGCTGAACCGGCTGATCGCGCACGCCAACCTGTTCGGCCGGCCGGTGACGCTGGAAACCACGCAGGAGGTGCTGCACGACATCCTCAAGGCGCACGACCGGCGCGTGACCATCGAGGAGATCCAGCGCCGCGTCGCCGAGCACTGGAACATCCGCCTCACCGACATGTCCTCCGCCCGGCGCGCCCGCGCCGTCGCCCGGCCGCGTCAGGTGGCGATGTATCTGGCCAAGCAGCTGACCAGCCGGTCGCTGCCGGAGATCGGGCGGAAGTTCGGCAATCGCGACCATACAACGGTGATGCACGCGGTATCGCGCATCACCGAGTTGATGGAACGCGACGTCGCTTTCGCCGAGGATGTCGAGCTGCTGCGCCGGATGCTGGAGTCCTAGGGTTTCCCCCATATCGGCGTGCTTTGCGCTGCTGAACGCAGTTGCTATGGTGCTCGCCCCCGATTCGAGCGAGCATGGCTGCCATGCCCGGCCGGACCTGTAAGGATAAAGAGACGATGAAGTTCAAGGCCGACCGCGCCACCCTGCTGAAGGCGCTGGCCCATGTGCAGAGCGTGGTGGAGAAGCGGAATACCATTCCCATTCTCGCCAACGTCATGCTCGCCGCGCGCGAGGGCAAGCTGACGCTGACCGCGACCGACATGGAGATCGCCATCGTCGAGGACGTCCCGGCGGAGGTCGCCCGCAACGGCGCCTGCACCGCCCCGGCCGCGACGCTGTATGAGATCGTCCGCAAACTGCCCGAAGGTGCCGAGGTCGAACTCGATTGCCCCGGCGGCGATGCCCAGCTCGCGCTGCGCGCCGGCCGCTACGCCACCTCGCTGGTGGTGCTGCCGACCGAGGACTTCCCCTCGATGACGGCGGGCGCGCTGCCGCACCGCTTCAGTTTGCCGGCACAGACCCTGCGGGCGCTGATCGACCGCACCCGCTTCGCCATCAGCACCGAGGAAACCCGCTACTACCTGAATGGCATCTATCTGCACGCCGCCGATGCCGACGGCACCAAGGTGCTGCGCGCCGTCGCCACCGACGGCCACCGGCTGGCGCGGGTGGAGGAACCCATGCCGATGGGCGCCGCCTCGATGCCCGGCGTGATCATCCCGCGCAAGACGGTGAACGAGCTGCGCAAGCTGCTGGACGAGGTCACCGGCGATGTCGAGCTGGCGCTGTCGGACACCCGCATCCAGTTCCATGCCGGCCCGATCCTGCTGACCAGCAAGCTGATCGACGGCACCTTCCCTGAATACGACCGGGTGATCCCGCGCGACAACGACAAGGTGTTGCGCGTCGGCAAGAAGGACTTCGCCGAGGCGGTCGGGCGCGTATCCGCGATTTCCTCCGAGCGGTCCCGCCCGGTGAAGCTATCGCTGGCGCGCGATCTGCTGGTGATCTCGGCCGCCAGCCCCGAGCAGGGTACCGCGACCGAGGAGCTGGACGGCGAGCGGGTGAAATACGATGCCGGTCCGCTGGAGATCGGCTTCCAGGCGCGCTACCTGAACGACATCACCGACCAGATCGGCGAGCAGGTGGAGTTTCGCTTCGCCGACGGCTCCGCCCCCACCGTGGTGCAGGATGCCGCCGACGCCTCCGCGCTGTATGTGCTGATGCCGATGCGGGTCTGAGGCCGCTTCACGGTTTGCCCACCTCCGGCGCCCCGATCTCCGGCGTCATGCCGCGCCTGACGCGCCTCAGTCTTACCGACTTCCGCAGCTACGCGGCGCTGACCTGGCGGCCCGCC
>PKWQ01000430.1 GCA_003133265.1 Acetobacteraceae bacterium | reverse complement strand
AAGGCGCTGGCCGCCATCGCCGTGCTGGTGGCGCTGCTGTTCTCGAAGAACGTGTACACCGCCAGCTTGAGCTCGTACTACACGTTCTACCTGATCCAGAAATTCCACCTGTCGGTGCAGGACGCACAGATCCACCTGTTCGTCTTCCTCGGCGCGGTGGCGGCGGGCACCCTCGCCGGCGGCCCGATCGGCGACGTCTACCTGACCCGGCTGGTGCTGCTGGCGGTGATCGACGCCTACGCCGTGAGCCGTGCGATCATCTGCATCGGACGGCGGCTGTTGTCGCCGGACTACCGGCGCCAACGCCTGCTGCCGATTTCCGACGCGACCGCCGCCGGCGGCCTGCGCTGGGTGCGCCGTCTGACCCTGGTATGCGTGTGCGGCTATGCCGGCGCCGAGGTCGGGCTGCTGCTCGGCCTGACGACCGCCACGCACGACGCCGTGCTGAAGATGGTCGGGCTGGTCGCCTACCTGTTCCTGGTCGTGATCGTGCTGCGCAACCGCCGCGCCGTGGCCAACCTGATCCGCCCGCGCCCTGGAAGCCCGGCCGCCGACCGCACGGGCCCTGCCGCGCGCCTCCGCGACTGGATCGCCGCCATCTGGCATATCGTCGCGACGCTCTATCTGGCGGCGCTGTGGCTGGTCTGGGCGGTGGATATCCCGCAGGGCTTCGAGCGGCTGCTGCGTTTCTTCGTCGTGACGACGATCGTCACCATCGCGGCGCGGCTGGTGCTGATGGCGGCGATCGGCATGCTCGACCGGATGCTCGACGTCGATCCGGAACTGGACCAACGCCATCCGGGCCTGGAAGCGCGCATGCGCTTCTACCACCCGCTGCTCTCCGGCATGGTGCGCGTGGTGGTGGTCCTGGCGACTCTGGTACTGCTGGCCGAGGTCTGGGGCTTCGACGGCCTGGAGTGGGTCGGCGCAAGCACGCTTGGCCAGCGGATGGTCTCGGCGCTGCTGACCATCGGCGTGACGGTTCTGGCGGCGGTCGCGGCATGGGAAGCCGCGAACACCGCCGTCCAGCGCCATCTGGCGGCCTGGGAGCGCGAGGCGCAGGCAGCGCGCTCCGCACGGCTGCGCACGCTGCTGCCGATGCTGCGCACCGTGCTGATGATCACCATCCTGCTCATCGTCGCGCTGATGGTGCTGAGCGAGATCGGCGTGAACATCGCCCCGCTGCTGGCTGGCGCCGGCGTGCTTGGCATCGCCATCGGCTTCGGTTCGCAGAAGCTGGTTCAGGACGTGATCACCGGCCTGTTCCTGCTGCTGGAGAACACGATGCAGGTAGGCGACGTGGTGACGCTGGGCGGGTTGACGGGGGTGGTGGAACATCTGTCGATCCGCACCATCCGGCTGCGCGCGGAGGACGGATCGTTACATGTGATCCCGTTCAGCGCGGTGACCACGGTCACCAACATGACGCGCGACTTCGCCCATGCGGTCGTCGAGGCGCAGGTCGCCTACAAGGACGATTACGACCAGGTGGTGCAGGTGTTGCGCCAGATCGTGCGCGAGATGCGCGCCGAGCCGCGCTGGCAGAACGAAATCCGTGACGAACTGGAGGTGATGGGTCTGCAACGCTTCGCCGACACCGGCGTGGTGATCAAGTGCCGCATCCGTTGCGGTCCGTTCGGGCGCTGGTCGGTCGGGCGCGAGTTCAACCGGCGCATGAAGCTGGCATTCGAGGCCAACGGAATCGAGATTCCATTCCTGCGCCCCGGCAGCACCAGCTGAAACCACGGACGACGGGCGTCAGGGACCGGCGCCGTCGACCGGCGGCAGCGGCGGCGGCTGCGGCTGCGGCGGGCCATGCTTCTGGTCCAGCAGCAACATCAAGGCCCGGCGCAGGCGCAGGATGCCGCCGCGCAGCTGGCCCTGCTCGCAGAGACGCCGCCCTTCCGTCGCCAGGCTGGTCAGCTCGGGCGGTGGCGTGGCAGCGACCCGCACCATCTCGTCGACCCTGCCGTGGAGCTGGAGGCAATATTCGAGCGTATCGGTGGTCACGCTCATCGGCGGATCTTCCGCGACGGCCCGACCTGGCGCGAAACTCGCCAGCATCAGAACCGTACACAGACCGACCCGGCCAGGAAGATGCAGGATTGCCGACATGCGCGCCATTACGCCCATCGTGCCACGGATGCTGCAAGCGGCGCACATGACAAGCTGTTCATCCGTGTGGCTGGGCATCTGGCAGTGGCAGGGAAAGCACAGCGCACAGTCCCGGGGCGGCATCGCTCAGCCGCAGCGTCCCACCATGCAGTTGCGCCACCGCCTGCACCAGCGCCAGCCCGAGGCCGGCGCCCGGCGTGCTGCGCGCCGCCTCGCCACGAAAGAACCGTTCCGTGACCCGGGCATGATCGTCCGACGGAATGCCTGGGCCATGATCGATCACGCTGATCTCGATGGCATTCGGCTGCACCGTGGCAACCAGCCGCACGATCCCCCCCGTGGGCGAGAACTTGACCGCATTGTCCAGCAGATTGGCGACCGCCTGCTGGATCATCGCGGCATCGCCATAGGCCGGCAGGTGCTCCGGCACATCGGTGTCTAGCCTCGACTCCCGCTCTTCCGCCACCGCCTCATAAAGTTCGGCGAGATCCGACAGCAGCGGCGCGAGGTCGAAGCCGGCGAAGGCCGAGCGGCGCGCGCCGGCTTCGATCTCGGCGATGCGCAGCAGGGCCTGGAACACCTTGGCGATGCCATCGAGATCGGCCGTCGCCCGGTCTATCGCGGCATGCAGTTCGGCCGGGCTCTCGGCATGCAGGCTCGCGTCCTCCAGCCGAGATCGGGCGCGCGCGATCGGGGTGCGCAGATCGTGCGCGATGGCATTGGAGACCTGGCGCACGCCCTCCATCAGCCGGACGATGCGGTCGAGCATCTCGTTGATGGTCTCGGCGAGCTGATCGAACTCGTCGCCCTTGCCGGACAGCCGCACCCGCTGGGTGAAATCGCCGCCCGCGATCGCGGCGGCGGTGGCGGAGACGTTGGCAAGCATGCGGCGGAACAGATCACGCACCAGAAGCGCGCCGAGGCCCGCCATCACCAGCACCACGCCGAGCGCCCACGGCAGCGCGCCGGTAAGCAGCGACAGCAGCCTAGTGTGTACGACGATGTCGCGCCCGACCAGCAAATGAAAGCCGCCGGGCAGGTCGAACTGCGCCACACGCGACAGCAAGCGTGCCCCGGCACGCGCGATCGGCAGATCGTACCACATTTTTTGCCCGATCACCTCGGCCGGCCAGCGCGAGAGGTTGCCGGAGATCCGCCGGTTCGACGGATCGGCCAGCAGATAGATCTTGTCGTCCTCTATATCCCGCGCCAGACGCTCATCGACCGCGGCCACCAGTCCCGCCAGCCCGGCCTCGTCCCAGCGCAGCGCCAGAGCTTGGGAATCGGTGAGGATTTCCTGCTCCGTCTTGCGGTCGAGCAGGCCCACGGTGGCCCACCACAGGGAAACCGCCAGCGCGATCGCCGAGAGCGACAGCAACGCCGCGTAGATGGCCGCGAAGCGAACCCCCGCCGAGCGCAGAAAAGCGCCGCCGCGACCCCCATGCGCGTGCGTCTCGGGCCCCGGCGTCGGCGCGACCAGCCTCCGGTTCAAACCGGCTCGGCCCGCAGCATGTAGCCGGCGTTGCGCACGGTATGGATCAGCGGCACCGGGAACGGCTTGTCGATCTTCTGGCGCAGGCGCGAGATATGCACGTCGATCACGTTCGTCTGCGGATCGAAATGATAATCCCACACGCCCTCCAGCAGCATGGTGCGGGTGACCACCTGGCCGGCGTGACGTATCAGATATTCGAGCAGCCGGAACTCCCTGGGCTGCAGGTCGATCTTCTGCCCGGCGCGCTTGACCTGGCGCGACAGCAGATCGAGTTCGAGGTCCTCGACGATCAGTTTGACCACCGGCGCGTCGCCCTTGCCGCGCCGCGCCAGGGCCTCGACCCGCGCGAGCAGCTCGGCGAAGGCGAACGGCTTGGTCAGGTAGTCGTCTCCGCCCGCCTTCAGCCCGCGTACCCGTTCGTCCACGTCGGCCAGCGCCGACAGGAACAGCACCGGCACCGTGTGCTTCTGGGCCCGCAGCGTCTCCAGGATGCTCAGCCCGTCGACCCCGCCGGGCAGCATGCGATCCAGGATCACCGCGTCGTAGCTTTCGCTGACCGCCATGAACAACCCGTCGCGGCCGTTGCTCGCATGCTCCACCACATGGCCGGCTTCCCGGAGGCCGCGCACCACGAAGCCCGCGACATCTTTGTCGTCTTCCACCACCAGGATGCGCATGTCGCTCTCTCCTTCGCTCAGCCCGGTTGTTCCGTCGGGCGGCGTCCGACTATGACAGAAATCTCGGTCTCCCGCCGCTGACGCACGATCGCCAGCCGCACCTTCCCGCCCGGCGGCACGGCGGCGACGGCGCGGATCAGGCCGAGCGAACTGTCCACTGGATCACCGTTCACCGCGGTAACCAGATCGCCCGGCCGCACCCCGGCCCGCGCCGCCGGGCCGTTGCGCTCCAGCGTGGCGATCGCCACGCCGGCCGGATGCCCCCGCGAGGCCGCGACATCCTGCACCGAGACACCGAGCCAGCCACGGTCGATCCGGCCCTTGTCGCGCAATTCGGCGACGATGCGGATGACGATCTCGCTCGGGACGGCGAAGCCGATGCCGACCGAACCGCCGGTGGGCGTGACGATGGCGGTGTTCACCCCCACCACCTGCCCGTCCATGTTGAAGGCGGGACCGCCGGAGTTGCCGGGATTGATCGGCGCATCCAGTTGCAGGTAGTCGTCGAACGGCCCGGCGCCGAGATCGCGCCCGCGCGCCGAGACGATGCCGGCGGTGACCGAACCGCCGAGGCCGAACGGGTTGCCGGCGGCCAGAATCCAGTCGCCCACCTCTACCTGCCGACTGTCGCCCCAGGCGACGAAGGGCAGCAGCCTGGTGGCGCTGACCTGGATCACCGCGATGTCGGTCAGCTCGTCGACGCCGATCAGCTTCGCCGGCAGCTGGGTGCCGTCGGTGAGCACGACGATGATCCGGTCGGCATGGCCGACGACATGGGTGTTGGTGACGATCACACCGGAGGGGTCGATGATGAAGCCCGAGCCCGCGCCGATGACCTGTTCGCGCCGGTTGCGCAGGCGGTTGCGGAACTCCCGCTCGAACGGGGTGCCGCGCAGTTCCGGCGGTAACGGCACGGTGCTGTCGCTGGCGACGGTCTCGGTGACCGCGATGTTCACCACGGCGGGCATCACCTGCTTGACCAGCGGCGCGAAACTGTCGAGCGCGACCCGGGCAGCCGCCAACCCCGGCGCGCCGAGCAGCAGGATCAGCGCGAACAGCGGCCCCCGCACACGGCGCCAGACGGGGCTGGGGCGGGCAATGACGATCATGGCGGCGAAAACTCCGGCGGGACGAGAAGATTCAACGCGTTGCACATGGCATTTGCCGGGGAAACCGACAAGCGTCATGCGCCGGGATTCTCCGGCCAGTTATGCTTGGGATAGCGCCCGCGCATTCGCCGGTTATCACCGCAGATACACAGGATGGTGCAGTAACGAGATAGCGCGCGGTCAGATGAGCCATACCATCAGGGTTAATGTCGCCAAGATTGACCCCAGGCCCGGCCCAGATTTGTCGGGCGTCAATACCGCAGCCATCGATAAATTCTTGGCAAACCTGCCGGGACGCAAGGACCGCGAGTAGCGGTTTTCTGCCCCGTCCAAGTCGCCGGTGCCACGTGCGAGCGCGGGGACGGGCTGCCGCCTTAAATCAACGCGGGGTTTGTTGGATGTCGCCTTGCGGCGTCGGCGGAACAGCGGTTTGTCCGCCTCCCGCATCAGCACCGATCATGATGGAATTGGGTCCGCCATGTGCGTTATGTCCGACAACCATGGGCTGGGTAAGAATGGTATTGCCGTGCGCATCGGTGGCCCCGATGACAACGGAGCGGTCCCCAATCCTCGCGTTAGGGGAAACCTGCCCCATCACAACGGAGTCGCTACCAACTGTCTGTGAGACGCCCGGATGTGTCTGGAAATAGATAACTGCGACGACGACGACGGCTAGGATGCCAAGCGCCGATAGCGTCCGGTGGTTCTTGCCAGCGGCGGCTATTAGCTTCGGCGCGTGGTCCATGAGTTTTTCCAGAACCGGGTCCATGCTTCTCACATACTCGCACGTGCCAAGTCGTGCCAGTTCTTTCCGATGTTATGCCAGGAACGCGGCGCGGTTGCGTCGGTGATCAGGCGACTCGTGCGAGGGCGCGGCGCACTGCCGTAGCCGTCCACATGCCGCCACGGGGAGACGTGTTCATCGCATCGGCAATGGCGTGAAGGCTCGCGCCGGGCAGTTCCGCCTTAACCTCGGCAATCAGGCTGGCCGCGCACAGCGCTGCCACGCTGGCACGTTCGGCCAGCTTCACGCCTGCCGCAGCACCGTAGCGCCGTGCGTCCTCCGGCGCGTGCCGGTGTCCACGGTCTCCGCCCAGCTTCTTGCCACCTTCCTTTGCAGCGGCAAGGACGGCTTTCGTCCGTTCGCTGATAAACCGGATATGGAAGAAAAACCGGCGATGCGATGCCGCTATCTTGTGGTGGCGCCTGATACATAATACCGGGTATTTGCCGGGGAAACCGACAAGCGTCATGCGCCGGGATTCTCCGGCCAGTTATGCTTCGGATAGCGCCCGCGCATGTCGCGCCGCGCGTCCGCCCAGCCGCCGGACCAGAAGCCCGCCAGATCGGCGGTGATGGCGATCGGCCGGCCGGCCGGCGAGAGCAGCGACAGCAGCAACTTCACCCGCCCGCCGGCGAGCTTCGGGGTCGCGGACAGGCCATAGAACGCCTGCGCCCGCGCCGAGGCGGTCGGCACCGGCTCGGTGTAGTCCACCGCCGCGCGCGCGCCGGACAGCGCCAGATGCGTCGGCAGGTCCCGATCCAGCCGCGCGGCCAGCGCGTAGGGCAGCATCGCGCGCAAGATTTCCGGCAGGTCCAGCCGGTCCAGTTCGGCGAGGCGGGCCATGCCGTTCAGGTAGGGTTCCAGCCACGCCGGATCGGCGGCGAGCACATCGTCCGACAAATCCGGCCAGCCCGCATCCGGCTCCAGCCCGCGCATCAGCGCCACGCGCGCCTGGAACTGCCGCGCCGTCTCGCTCCAGGGCAGCTTGCGCAGCTTGTCGTCGGCCACCGCGCGGGCCAGCGC
>PKWQ01000107.1 GCA_003133265.1 Acetobacteraceae bacterium | reverse complement strand
CCGCGGCGTGACGCTCCGCGGCGTGACGCTCCGACTCCGTGGCGGGACGCGGCGCGCCCCGCCACGGAGCGCCGTCAGAGCGTCAGAACGCGGTGAAGAACTGGCCTGCCGTACCGCAGACCGGGCACTCGTCGGGGGCGTCGCCGATCACGGTGTGTCCACAGACCGGGCAGACGCGGATCGGCGCCTTGCCCAGGTCCTCGCCCGCGCCGATGCTCTTGGCGGTCGAGTCGTAGATCCCCTGGTGGTCCTTCTCGGCGGTCTTGGCATAGCGAATCGAGGTGCCGGCCTCGGCGTTACCCTGCAGCTTGGCGACGGCGTCGTAGGCCGGGTACATCTCGTCGATCTCGAAAGTCTCGCCGCCCCAGGCGGACTTGAGGTTGGCGGCGGTGTCGCCGATGCCGCCCAGCACGCTCAGGTGGTTGCGGGCATGCATGCTCTCGGCGTAGGCCACGGCACGAAAGAGCCGGCCGACGTTCGGGTAGCCCTCGACATCGGCCTTGGCCGCAAATGCCAGGTACTTCTGCGAGGCCTGGCTTTCTCCGGCGAAGGCGGCCTTGAGGTTCTCCTCGGTCATGGCGCCTAGCTTCTCGGGTTTGGGCGGGGTATTCCTGAACGGGTCTGCCATGGTCGCTCCTCCTGTGAATGGTCGTCCTTGAGTCGGCGAGGGTCTGACGACAGCCCGCCGCGCGACTGTCTGTGCGGGTCGAGACGTCTATGCTACCAGCGCCCGGCCGACCGACACTGCGGCCGGCGTTGGCGCCGGGGATGGAGGGATGATCGGCGAGCCCGGGCCTCGTTCAGGCCACGAGCCGGCGGCCGCCGTGCGGCTCGAGTGACGGCACGAGCCGGTGCAGCACGCGATGCACCTGCCGCGCGCTGACGAAGTCGAACAGCACGTAGTACAGACCAGGCGTCGAGTCGCTGCGCGTGAACTGCGAGAGGTCGATGAAGACACCCTGACGCTGGAGCTCGTGAGCTTGCTCGCGATCGATGGCAAGGAGCGCCGCCGTGGCCGGGACAGCGGCATCGCCGCAGATCTCGGCGACGTCGGCGGGCAGCATCGCGCACACGGTTGGCGGGTATTTCCCGGACGTGGACCCTGCCGTGCTTGCGGCCTGCATCCAGCGTTACAAGACCCTGAAGCTGTGGGCCACCAGCCCCGTGCTGGCGCCAGAGGGCTTCGAGCGGCTACAGGATGCCATGCTGTCGGGCGGCGCGCTGCGAGCCCGCATCGGGTTCGACATCTGCGTGGACAACACGCTGGCCGAGGCGGTGAACACCGAGCGGCGGCCGGGGTGAATTGACTCGTCATGGCCGGACTCGTCCGGCCATGACGTAGTACTCCAGACGGCCGATGGCGTCAGTGGACGCGAACCGGGCGCATCTCGTGCTGCTCGACGGCGGCGATCGCCACGTCCACGTCGGTTGCCACCCCCATCGGCGTGCCATCGGCGCCGTGGATCGCGATCGCGGGCACCCCGTTGTTGAGGACGGGTTTCAGATAGGCGATGTACGGCATCCCAAGCTGGGCGAACTGGCTCTGCGACAGATGGCGAACATCCAGCACAGGCGGCGCGTTCTGCCCATTGTCGTTCTGCTGTTCCATATTCATGACCATACTCCCAATGCGCGCCGGCCCACGGTGGCAGCGCCGGCGCTGTGCGATGTCAGCGTAATCAGCCTCACTCAGACTTTCCCTCGACGATCTTGGTGTGTCCGTTGCCATTCTGGGCCGGCTTGCCGATCTCGATGGTCCGCACCCGCGTCTCGGGTTGCGGGCGCATCAGATCGATGTTCAGCAACCCGTTATCCAGCCAGGCGCCCTTCACCTCGATACCTTCCGCCATCACGAAAGCACGCTGAAACTGCCGCGCGGCGATGCCGCGATGCAGGAACACCCGCCCCTGCGTGTCGTCGGTCTGCCGACCGCGAATCACCAGTTGATTGTCTTCCTGGGTGATTTGCAGGTCGTCCATGATGAACCCCGCGACCGCCAGCGTAATACGAAGGCTCGTCGGCCCCGTTTGCTCGATATTGTACGGCGGATAACCGTCCGACGAATTCTTCGACGCACGCTCGAGCATCTGCTCGAGATGGTCGAAGCCTAGAAACAACGGCGATGTAAACATCCGGGTCGACATGGCCTCCTCCTTGGAGCGAAGCGCCGGAACCCGTTTTGGCATCCCGGCCATGTGCATCTTGGCACCCAACGGGCCGGTTGCAAGAGGGATTGCATAAGGATTGCCCAAGGATTGCATTGAGATGCGGGAGGACATTGATCCGGGCCGGCGGGAACGCTACATGCCCAGTATGATCGACGATAAGATAAAATCCCTGAACATCCTCATCGCCCCCGACAAGGTACTGAGGGCGCATGCGCGTCCGGTGGCGGCACACGACAACCAGGCGGTGCGCGAGCTGATCCCGCGCATGTTCGCCACCATGTATCGCGCGCCCGGCATCGGGCTGGCCGCGCCGCAGGTCGGGCTCGGCCTGCGTCTGGCCGTGGTCGACCTGATGACGAACGACAAGCCGGCGCCGATCGTGATGATCAACCCGGAGATCGTCGCCCTCAGCAAGGAACTCGCCACGCACGAGGAAGGCTGCCTGTCGCTGCCCGACCAGTACGCCGACGTCATCCGCCCCGCCCTGGTGAAGGTCCGCTTCCTGGACCAGAGCGGCGCGCGAAAGGAGATCGAGGCCGACGGCCTGCTGTCGGCCTGCCTGCAACACGAGATCGACCACCTGGACGGGGTGTTGTTCGTCGACCACATCTCCGCATTGAAGCGCAACATGATCATGCGCCGGCTGTCCAAGGACATGCGGCAGAAGCGCGAAGACGCCCTGGTCGGGTAGCGGGGGCACCATGCGCCTCGCATTCATGGGCAGCCCGGACTTCGCCGTGCCGGCACTGACGGCGCTGCATGCGGCCGGGCACCAGATCGCCGCCGTCTATTGCCAGCGCCCCCGTCCGGCCGGACGGGGCCAGGCGTTGCGCCCCTGCCCGGTGCATGCGGCCGCCGAGCGGCTGGGGCTGGAGGTCCGCACCCCGGCGCGGCTGCGCACCGACCCGGCGGCACAGGCGGCGTTCGCTTCACTCGATCTCGATGCCGCCGTGGTCGCCGCCTATGGGCTGATCCTGCCGCAACCGATGCTGGACGCCCCGCGGCGCGGCTGCCTGAACATCCATGCCAGCCTGCTGCCGCGCTGGCGCGGCGCCGGGCCGATCCAGGCGGCGATCCTGGCCGGCGACACCGAAACCGGCATCACCATCATGCAGATGGAGGCCGGGCTCGACACCGGCCCGATGCTGCTGCGCGAGGCGATCCCGATCCGGCCCACCGACACCGCCGCCACCCTGCACGATCCGCTGGCGGCGATCGGCGCGCGGCTGATCCTGCGCGCCCTCCAGGAAAATCCGCCCCCGGTGCGCCAGCCGGAAGACGGTGCCTGCTACGCCCCCAAGCTGGCGCGCGAGGACGGGCGCATCGACTGGACGCGCACGGCCGCCGAGATCGACCGGCAGATCCGCGCCTTCGACCCGTGGCCCGGCAGCTTCACCCGGCTGGGGGACGAGACGCTGAAGATCCTCGCCGCCACGCCGGCGGCCGGCTCCGGCGTTCCCGGCACGGTGCTGGACACGCATCTGACCATCGCCGGCGGCACCGGCGCGATCCGCCCGACCCGCGTGCAACTGCCCGGCCGCCAGGCGCAGGAGACGGATGCCTTCCTGCGCGGCCGGCCGATCCCGCCCGGCACCGTATTGGGATGAGCACACGCTGGGCGCTGCTGCTCGAATATGACGGAAGCCCCTTCTTCGGCTGGCAGCGGCAGGGCAACGGGCGATCGGTCCAGGACGTGCTGGAACAGGCCGCGACCCGGCTCGCCGGTGGGGTGCGGGTCGCCAGCTTCGTCGCCGGGCGCACCGATGCCGGGGTGCATGCCGAGGCGCAGGTGGCCTTGATCGCGCTGCCCACGCCGATGCCGGCCGGAAAGGTGCGCGACGCGCTGAATTTCCATATGAAGCCGCACCCGGTCGTGGTGCTGCGCGCCGCGCCGGCGCCGGAGGGCTGGAATCCCCGCTTCTCCGCCATCGGCCGGGCCTATCGCTACCGCATCCTCAATCGCCGCGCCCGCCCCGCGCTCGATCTCGGCCGGGTCTGGCATGTGCATCAGCCGCTCGACGAAGCCGCGATGCACGACGCGGCGCAGACCCTGCTCGGCTGGCACGATTTCACCAGCTTCCGCGCCGCCGCCTGTCAGGCGAAGAGCCCGCTGCGCACGCTGGAGCGGCTCGACGTGATGCGCCAGGGCGAGACGATCGAGATCGTCGCGGAGGCGCGCAGCTTCCTGCACCATCAGGTCCGCAACATGGTCGGCACGCTGAAGCTGGTCGGCGAGGGCAGATGGCCGGTCGCCCGCGTCGCCGCGGCACTCGCCGCCCGCGACCGCGCGGCGGCCGGCCCGACCGCCCCGCCGGACGGCCTGACCCTGACCGCGGTCCGCTACCCCGTCGATCCCTTCGCCGACATCCCCTGATGCGGCCGGCGCGTTAGCCCGGTTTTTGATCCTTGCCCGGCGCGGCCAGCGGCAGCGCCAGGAAGCGGATGCCATCCTGGCTCTGGATCAGCATCAGCACGGACTTGCGGTTCTGCTTGCGTACGCCATCCACCCGCTTCTGCACATCGGCCGGGGTGCTGACCGGCTCCTGCTGCACTTCCACGATCACATCGCCGGCTTTCAGCCCCTTCTCCGCCGCCGAGCCGTTCGGCGTCACCTCGGCGATCACCACGCCCTTCTGACTGGCGCCCAGCTGGAAGCGTTCCCTCGCCTCCGGCGTCATCAGCGACAGCATCAGGCCGAGGCCCTCGATCGCCGTCGGCTTGGTGGCTTCGGGTTTCGCGCCGGGGGTGCCGGGCGTCGTGGCGGCGACCTTCGGCTCGTCCGGCAGCTCGCCGAGCTTGGCGGTGACGGTCATTTCCTTGCCGTCGCGCCACAGCGCGACGGGCACGTCCTGGCCGATCGGGGTCTCGGCCACCAGACGCGGCAGGGTGCGCATCTCCTTCACGTCCTGGCCGTTGAACTTCAGGATGATGTCGCCGTTGCGGATCTTCGCCGCCTCGGCCGGGCCGCCGTCGTTAACCCCGGCGACCATGGCGCCGGTCGCGTCCTTCAGCCCCAGGCTTTCCGCGATGTCCGGCGTCACCTGCTGAATCCGCACCCCGAGCCAGCCACGCCGGGCGCGGCCGAAATCCTTGAGCTGCGCCACCACGGTCTTGGCCATGTTGGCGGGGATCGAGAAGCCGATGCCGATCGAGCCGCCCGACGGCGAGTAGATCGCCGTGTTGATGCCGATCACCTCGCCGTCCATGTTGAACAGCGGACCGCCCGAATTGCCGCGGTTGATCGCCGCGTCGGTCTGGATGAAGTCGTCGTACGGCCCCTGGCGGATGTCGCGGCCGCGCGCGGAGACGATGCCGGCGGTGACGGTGCCGCCCAGCCCGAACGGATTGCCGATCGCCAGCACCCAGTCGCCGACGCGCGAGTTGTTGCTGTCGCCGAACGCCACCGCCGGCAGCGGCTTGGCCGATTTGACGCGCAGCAGCGCCACGTCCTCCCGCTCGTCACGTCCGACCAGCGTGGCTTTCAGCGAGGTGTTGTCCTGCAAGGTCACGGTGATCTCGTCGGCGCCGTCGATCACGTGGTTGTTGGTCACGATCAGACCCGACGGATCGATGATGAAGCCCGAGCCAAGGCTTTGCGACTTACGGTCCGGCGCCTGCTGCTGCGGGCCGCCGGGACGGTTGCGGTCCATGAAGTCCTTGAAGAACTGCTCGAACGGCGAGCCGGGCGGGAACAGCGGCATCTCCGGCCCCGGCGGGCCGTTTTTCGCCTGGATCGTGGAGGTAGAGGACACGTTCACCACCGCCGGCAGCAGCTTGGCCGCCAGATCGGCGAAACTGTCGGGCGCGCCACGGGCGTAGGCCGGCGCCACCATGGGGAACATCCCGGCGGGCACGGCGATGGCAACACCGAGCGCCAGGAAGGCAGCTCGGGCGAGACGGGTGTGAACAGATTGGGAGCGAAGCAGGCGCATGTTCTGGCTATCCCTGAATACGGGGCGGCTTATGGACGGCGGGTTGCCACATGGCAACCGGTTCAGCGGGCGGACGGCACCGGGGCCGTCTGCAGGTAGCGCAAGAAATCGTTATCCGGCGTCAGCACCAAACGCGCGTTGCCGGCGCCGAACGCCTCGCGATAGGCAAGCAGCGTCCGCCATGCGGCGAAGAACCCCGCATCCTGCTCGTACGCCTTGGCATAGAGCCGGCTGGCATCCGCCTCGCCCTGACCGCGCAGCTTGTCGGACGTGGCGCGGGCCTCGGCCAGCAACACCGTGCGGTCGCGCTCGGCATCGGCGCGGATGCGCTGGGATGCCTCCGCACCTTCGGCGCGCAACTGCTTGGCAACGCGCTCACGCTCGGACTGCATGCGGCTCAGGATCGCCTGGGTGTTCTCTTCCGGCAGATCGGCGCGGCGAATGCGGACATCCTCGATCGAGACGCCGAAGCCGCTCATCTCCGTGTTCACCTGGGTACGGATCGCCGCCATGATCCGCGACCGGTCGGCGGACAGCACGTCGAGCAGGGAACGAGTGCCCAGTACCCGGCGCAACGACGAAGAGACGATGGAGTTCAACCGCCCGCGAATGCCTTCCTCGCCCGGGCCGACCGCCTGATAATAGCGCAGCGGATCGGTGATGCGGAAGATGGTGAAGCTGTCGACGATCAGCCGCCGCTGATCGCCCAGGATCACTTCCTCGCCGGGCAGTTCCTGGTTCAGCAGCCGCCGGTCGAAGCTGATCACCGTCTGCACGAACGGGATCTTGGCGTGCAGCCCGGCAGCCTCGATCACCCGCACGGGGCGGCCGAACTGGGTGATCAGCACCTGCTCGGTCTGCTCCACGGTGAACAGCGCGGACAACACGAGCCCGGTCAGAACGATGACCGCGGCAACGGCGATGGTCAGTGCGCGGCTCATTGTGCGGCTCCCTTGCGGATCGGCGTGGGCGCGGCAGTGGACGATCCGGTGCTGGACGATCCGCCAGTGGACGATCCGGCCGGGGCCGGCGGCGTCGCGGGCCGGTTCATGTCGTTCAGCGGCATGAACGGCACCAGCCCTTTCACGCTCTGGTCGATCACCGTGGTCGGGGAGTGTCCAATGATGTCCTGCATGGTCTCCAGATACATGCGTTGCATCGTCACGTCGCGCGCGGCCTGATAGGCGGTCAGCACCGACAGGAAACGCTGGGTCTGCCCGGTCGCCTCGGCGATGGACGCCTGGCGCGCGCCTTCCCCCTCGGCGGTGATGCGCGCCGACTCGCCGCGAGCACGCGGCACGATGTCGTTCTGGTAGGCCTGGGCCTCGTTGCGCATGCGCTCGGCGTCGGTGGTGGCGCGCTGCACGTCGCGGAAGCTCTCGATCACCGCGGCCGGCGGATCGACCTTCTGCAACTGCACCTGGGTGATCTCCACCCCGGCTTTGTAGTTATCCAGGATCGTCTGGCTTTCCTTCAGCATGTCGGTCTCGATCTGCGCGCGCAGCGGGCCCATCGCCGGCTGGATCGGGGTACGGCCCATCACTTCGCGCATCGCGCTTTCCGTCACCGCCTTCACCGTCACCTGCGGTTCGCGGGTGTTGAACAGATAGGCCGAGGCATCGCGGATGCGCCAGAACACGGCGAAATCGATGTCGACGATGTTTTCGTCGCCCGTCAGCATCAGGCTTTCGGCCAGCACGTCGCGACCGGACCTGTCATGGCCGGTTTCCTGCACCCGCGCGTCTCCGGCGCCGGAGCGGTAGCCGACCTCGGTGCGGTTGATGCGCGTGACCGCCGGACGCAGCACGCTCTCGATCGGCCAGGGCATGTGGTAGTTCAGCCCAGACAGCGCGACACGGTCGAACGCGCCGAAGCGCATCACCACGCCCTGCTCGTCCGGCTGCACCCGATAAAAGCCGCTCGCCAGCCAAAGCACGACGATCGCGACACCGAACAGCGCGATGCCGCGCCCGCCGGAGGGGAAGCCGGAAGGCCCGCCGGATAGCAGGCCACGAATGAATGCCTGGGCGCGGGCGATCAGCTGGTCCAGATCGGGCATCTGCCCGGGACCGCGTCCGCCGCCGGGGCCGCGCCCGGGACCGCCCTGTCCCCAGGGGCCACCGGGACGCTGGCCGTCGCCATTGCCGCCGCCCGATCCGCCGGAGCCTCCACCCCAGGGTCCGGGGCCGCCACTGTTCCAAGACATGGGGGAGAAGAACTCCTGTTCGATAACTGGTTCGCCGCGTGCCTGCGGTTGGCGGATCGGCTGCGGTGCGCCATATGCTGGCAGCGCCGATAACCGGCACGCGTCGCCGCGCCCGGCCGGCGCCCTGCATATTGACCGCCAGCAGAAGGTTTGCAAGCGCATGAGCATTCGCCCACCCACACCAGAGACACTGCGCGAGGCGCTGCGCGCCATCACCGACCCCGCCTCGGGCCAGGATATCGTCTCCGCCGGGCTGATCGAGGGCATCGATGTGCGCAATTCCCTGGTCCATGTGGCGCTGCTGACCGACCGATCGCGCGCCGAGGCGATGGAACCGGTGCGCCGCGCGGTGGAATTGCTGCTGGCAGGCCAGCCCGGCGTGACCAACGCGACCGTGGTGCTGACCGCCCACAAGCCCGCGCCCGCGCCCGCACCCGCACCGGCCGCCGCCGGTGGCCATGGCCACGGGCACGGCCACGCGCATGGCGGGCCGCGTCCGCCGCTGCTGCTGCCCGAGATCGGCGCCATCGTCGCCGTCGCCTCCGGCAAGGGCGGCGTCGGCAAGTCCACCGTGGCGGTCAACCTGGCGGTATCGCTGGCGCGCCAGGGGCTGAAGGTCGGGCTGCTGGACGCCGACATCTACGGCCCCAGCCTGCCGCGCATGCTGGGCGTGTCGCGCCGGCCGGATGCACGCGACGGGAAGTTGCTGCCGCTGGAGGCCTGGGGCCTGAAGGCGATGTCGATCGGCTTCCTGGTCGATGAGGAAACCCCGATGATCTGGCGCGGCCCGATGGTGATGGGCGCGCTGGAACAGATGCTCGGACAGGTAGCCTGGGGCCCGCTCGACGTGCTGGTGGTGGACATGCCGCCCGGCACCGGGGACGCGCAACTGACGATGGCGCAGCGCGTGGCGCTGACCGGGGCGGTGATCGTCTCCACGCCGCAGGACATCGCCCTGCTGGACGCGCGGCGCGGGGTGAAGATGTTCGAGAAGACCAACGTGCCGGTGCTCGGCATCGTCGAGAACATGAGCTTCTATTGCTGCCCGAACTGCGGCCACCGCGCCGATATCTTCGGCCATGGCGGCGCGCGGGCGGAAGCGGCGCGGATGAACGCGGATTTCCTGGGCGAGGTGCCGCTGCTGCTGGATATCCGCACCGCCGCCGACAACGGTCAGCCGATCGCGGCCACCGCCCCCGACAGCGAGGCCGCGAAAGCGTTCGCCGACATCGCCGCACGCGTGTGGAAGAAGGTCCAGCAGACAATCGCGGCGCGCGGCGCGGCGCCGCGCATCGTGATCGACTGACGGCGGCGCGCCGGTCAGCGCATCGCCGCATCGGTCTCCGCCGCGCGCGGCAGGCTGTTCTGACTGCCTGGACGGGTGCAGCACAGCGAGGCTGCGACCGAGGCGCGGCTGAGCGCGTCCGGCAATGGTGCGCCGCGATCCAGCGCCGCCGCCAGCACACCGACAAAGCAGTCGCCGGCGGCCGTGGTGTCCACCACCACCACCACCGGATGCGCCGGGATATGCCGCACCCCCCCGGCGGTGGCGATCTCCGCCCCCTCGCCGCCCAATGTGCGTACGGTGTCGACGCCCAGCGCCGCGCGCAGCCCGGCGGCGTCCGGCGGCGCGCCGAGATCGCCGGCGAGCCAGCCCGCCTCGGTCTCGTTCAGCACCAGCAGATCGAGCATGCCCAGCGCGTCGCGCGCAAGCGCCGCAGCGGGAGCCAGATTGAGGACAATCCGCGTCCCGGCGGCGCGGGCGCGACGGATCAGCGCGGCGGTCTGCTTGGGATCGACCTCCATCTGCAACACCAGCGTGGTGCCGGGGCCGGCAGCGCATCCTCCACCTGCCCGGCGCGTGCCAGCAGATTGGCCCCCAGGCCGACCGCGATCGCGTTGTTGCCGGCCGCATCGACCGCGATGGCGGCGCAGCCGGTGGCCGCGTCGGCCACCTCCGCCACGCGAGAAAGATCGACCCCGGCGGCACGCAACAGATCAAGCGCGCCGGCGGCGAGCGAATCCCGCCCGACCGCGCCGGCCATGACGACGCGCGCGCCATCCAGCGCCGCCGCCACCGCCTGATTGGCTCCCTTGCCGCCGGGCGAGATGGTCACGCTGCGGGTCATCAGCGTCTCGCCGGCGCGCGGGATCGAGGCCAGCGGGAAGATCAGGTCGAGATTGATCGACCCGAAGACGACGATCATGGACCCTCCTGGCTCCCCGCTTCCCGCCCCAACGTCGCCATCAGCTCGACCCATTCGCGCTTGGACAGGCCACTTGCCTTCTGGTCTACGGCCTCGCCGGCCAGCAGGCGCTTGACCGCATCCAGCATCTGCGCCGACAGCGTTACCGCGCCCAGCCGGTAGTCCTTGAACGCCTGGAACGCCGCCGGCACCCAGGCGGCGACGGTGTCCAGCATCGCCTCGGCATAGACGCGGATCTCGTACTGGGCGTGCGCGTCGGCGCGCAGCGACAGGAAATGCAGCAGATTGTGCAGGTCCGTCTTCCAGTACCACTGGGTGTAGGTGTTCAGCGTCAGGTTCATCCGCGCCAGCTCGCGCGCCAGCCCAAGCCTGCCGTCGTCGCGCCGGTTGCCGGCCTCGTCCTCGTTCAGCATCTCCGCGTAGTGGTCGTAGGTCTGGGTGGCGTCCTGGCGCAGCAGGTCCAGCACCCGCGCCGCTTCCGCCCCTTCCAGCACCGCGCCGCGCCCCTGGCGGTTCACCGCCGACTGGGCGGCAAGCTGTTCGGGGGCGGGGATGTAGAACTCCCGGTCCAGGATCGAGTAGCGGGCCGAGTATTCGTTCACGTTCGCCGTGCGATGGCGTATCCACTGGCGCGCCACGAAGATCGGCAGCTTCACATGGTACTTGATCTCGCACATCTCGAACGGCGTGGAGTGCCGGTGGCGCATCAAATAGCGGATCAGCCCGGCATCCTCCGACACCCGCCGCGTGCCACGGCCGTAGGAGACGCGGGCGGCCTGCACGATGG
>PKWQ01000395.1:2991-13029 GCA_003133265.1 Acetobacteraceae bacterium | reverse complement strand
GACCGCCCGCCTGTGGCGCTCGTTGCGCGCGGAATCGATGAAGGCGATCGGACGCACCGAATGAGCCGGGCTCAGCGCATCCTGTGGACCCGCATAGCGGTGATTGCCGGCCTGATCCTGCTGCTCGAACTGCTCTGCCGCTTCGGTGTGATCAAGCCGCTGACCATGATTCCGCCCAGCGTGATGGCCGGCGAGCTGATCCGGCTGATCGTTGCCGGCGACATCACCGACGACATCGCCCAGACCACCTGGGAGGTCGGCGCCGCGTTCGCCGTCTCGGTGCTGGCCGGCTTCGCGCTGGGGGNNCCGCTGCTGGTGGCGCTGTTCGGGCTGAACACGCTGCCGCTGATCGCCATCGGGGTGGTGTTCGCCGTCCCGGCGATGATGCTGAGCACCATTGCCGGGTTGGATCGCGTGCCCCGCGTGCTGCGCAAGGTGGCCCGCGTGCATCGGATGTCGCGGTTGCAGGAGGTGGCGCGGATCATCCTGCCGTCGGCCGCGCCGCATCTGTTCGCCGGGCTGAAGCTGTCCTTCGCCTANNGGCGGTGGCCTGGGCTATGGCATCGCCTTTGCCTATGAGAGTTTCGAGAACAAGAAGATGTATGCGCTGATGCTGTTCGTGCTGCTGGTGGCGGTTGGCGTGAACGGTACGCTGCATGTGTGGGAGACGCGGCTGGCCCGCCGGCGGGCCCCGTCGTGAAGCGAGCCTCGTCGTGAAGCGGCTCGCGGACAACGCCATCATCATCCTGGTTATCCTGGCGGGGTGGCAGGGCTTGTTCGCCTATGCCGGGGATGTGGCGATCACCTCGCCGGCAACCACCTTCGCGTTCGCCGCCCAACTGCTGGGGCGCGCGACGTTCTACGGCCATGTCGGGGCGACGTTGCTGGCATTTCTGTATGCGCTGGCGATATCCGCCACCGGCGGTATCGTGCTGGGCCTGTTGCTGGGCCTGCGCCGCTTCGCCGGCGACGTGGCCGAACCCGTGCTGGCCTCGCTCTACACCATCCCGAAAGTCACGCTGTATCCGGTGATGCTGCTGATCTTCGGCCTCGGCCTGTCGGCGAAGGTGGCGTTTGGGGTGATCCACGGCATGATCCCGGTGATCCTGTTCACCCTGGCCGCGGTGAAGAACATTCCCCCCGTCCTGCTGCGCACCGCCCGCGCGCTGCGCCTGGCGCCGGTGCAGACCGCCGTCACCGTGCTGGGCCCGGCGGTGATGCCCGAGATCGTCACCGGCCTGCGCCTGGGTTTCGCGCTGACGCTGCTGGGGGTGCTGATCGGCGAGATGTTCGCCTCCCAGCGCGGCCTGGGCTTCCTGATCATCAACGGCATCAACTCGCACGACGTACGCATGACCACGTCGGTGACGCTGATCGTGATCGTGTTCGCGGTGTGCGCCAATGGCGCGATGCTGGCGCTGGACCGGCGGGCGCACCACGCGAGCTGAGCGGGCCCGCGACCGTCAGAGCCCATGCTTCAAAGCCACGGCATCTCCGCCGCGAATTTTGCCTCGAACGCGGCGATCAAATCCTGCTGGCTCAGCGTGAAGCTGATATCGTCCAGCCCCGACAGCAGCAGCTGCTTGCGGAACGGGTCCACGTCGAAATGGTCGGTGCCGAAGCCGTCGTTTACCCCCGCCGGCCCGGTGACGGTCTGCGCCTGGAGATCCACCACCAGCCTTGCGCCGGGGTTGCGGGCCAGGGCCGCGCGCAACTCGGCGCACCGCGCCTCGGGCAGCACGATCGGCAGCAGGCCGTTCTTGAAGCTGTTGTTGAAGAAGATGTCGCCGAAGCTGGGCGCGATCACCACGCCGATCCCGGCATCCATCAGCGCCCACACCGCATGCTCGCGCGAGGAGCCGCAGCCGAAATTGCGGTCGCCCACCAGGATGCCTGCATCCTTGCAGGCGGGACGGTCGAGCACGAAGCCGGGCTTCGGGCTGCCGTCCTGGTTGGTGCGCAGATCGTTGAACAGCAGATGGCCATACCCCTCCGAGCGCGGCCGCCACAGGAAGCGGGCGGGAATGATCTGGTCGGTGTCGGTGTTCGCCATGTCCAGCGGCGCGGCCACCGCCTCCAGCGTCTCGAATTTCCGCATCACGCCGCTCCCGCCATCAATTGCCGCACATCGGTCATCCGCCCGGTTATCGCCGCCGCCGCCGCCATCGCCGGGCTGAGCAGATGGGTCCGCGCGCCCCGCCCTTGCCGCCCGACGAAATTGCGGTTGGAGGTGGAGGCGCAATGCTCCCCGGCTGCCACCAGGTCGCCGTTCATGCCCACGCACATCGAGCAGCCCGGCTCGCGCCACTCGAACCCCGCCTCCAGAAACACCGTGTGCAGCCCTTCGGCTTCCGCCTGCGCCTTGACCAGGCCGGAGCCGGCGACAACCATCGCCGGCACCAGCGCCTTGCGTCCCCGGGCGATCGCGGCGGCGCTGCGCAGATCCTCGATGCGTGAATTGGTGCAGGAGCCGATGAACACCCGGTCCACTGGTATGGCCGCGATCGCGGTGCCCGGCTCCAGCCCCATATAGGCCAGCGCGCGCGCCATCGCCTCGCGCCGTTCGGCGGTCGGCGCCCGCGCCGGGTCGGGCACGTCGCCGGTTATCGGGGCGGCGTCCTCGGGGCTGGTGCCCCAGGTCACCATCGGTGCGATGTCGGCCCCGCTCAGCGTCACCTCGCGGTCGAAGACGGCGCCGGGGTCGCTGGGCAGGCCGCGCCAGAACGCCAGCGCGCGGTCCCACATCGGCCCTTGCGGCGCATAGGGGCGGCCGCGCAGATAGGCATAGGTGGTCTCGTCCGGCGCCACCATGCCGGCGCGCGCGCCCGCCTCGATCGACATGTTGCAGACGGTCAGCCGCCCTTCCATCGACATCGCGCGGAATGCGGAGCCGGCATATTCGATGACATGCCCGGTACCGCCGGCCGCCCCGATCCGGGCGATGATCGCCAGGATCACGTCCTTCGGCGTGACCCAGGCGCCCAGTTGGCCCTCGACGGCGACGCGCATGGATTTCGGGCGCGTCTGCCACAATGTCTGGGTGGCCAGCACATGCGATACCTCCGAGGCTCCGATGCCGAACGCCAGCGCCCCCAGCGCGCCGTGCGTCGCGGTGTGGCTGTCGCCGCAGACCATCAGCAGGCCGGGCTGGGTGATCCCCTGCTCCGGCCCGATCACATGCACGATGCCCTGGCGGCGATCGCCCAGGTCGAACAGCGTGACGCCGTGCTCGCGGGCATTTGCCGTGAGCGCGGTCACCATCTCGCGCCGGTAGGGTTCGGTGATCGCCGCCAGGTCGTGGCTGGCGGTGGAGACATAGTGGTCGGGCGTGCCGAACGTCCGTTCCGGGTGGCGGACCGGCAGCCCGCGTTCCGTCAGCGCCTGGAATCCGGCGCGCGAGCCGTCATGCACCAGATGCCGCGCCACATGCAGCAGCGTTGCCCCGTCCGGGCGAACCTGGACGGTATGGCGCTCCCAGATCTTCTCGAACAGGGTCCGGGGCGTTGTCACTCGGCCGCCTTCGCAGGTGCCGCGTCGCGGAAGCGGGTGCGATAGGTCTCCCATTCCTCGGCGCCGAACCGGTTGAACACCTGCCGCACGGTCATGTCGCTGGCCGGCACGGGATGCACATGGGTGCGCTTCAGCTCCGCCAGCATGGCGTCGCAGGTGCCCAGCACGGCCTTCATCAGCAGGCCGGGGACGATGGCGACGCGATAGCCCATCGACTGGGCGTCCAGCAGGTTGATCTCCGGGGTCTTGCCGCCGCGCACCACGTTCAGCAGGCATGGTCCGCGCACCAGTCGCGGCACCGCGGCGAGTTCCTCCAGGCTCTGCGCCGCCTCCAGGAATACCATGTCCGCTCCGGCTTCCAGCGCCAGATTGCCGCGCGCCACGGCCTCGTCCAGCCCGGCGCTGGCGCGGGAATCGGTGCGGGCGATCACCAGGAAATCGGCGTCGCGGCGGGCCGCCACGGCGGCGCGGATCTTGGCGACGAAGTCTTCGCGCGGCACGATCTCCTTGTCGTCGAGATGGCCGCATCGCTTGGGGCTCACCTGGTCCTCGATATGGATGCCGGCGGTCCCGGCGCGCTCGTGCTCCTGCACCGTGCGCACCACGTTCAGTTCGTTGCCATAGCCGGTGTCGGCGTCGGCGATCACCGGCAGGTCGGCGGCGCGGACGATGCGCGCGGCGTTGGCCACCATCTCGGTCATCGTCACCAGGCCGAAATCGGGATAGCCGAGGCTGGCGGCGGTGCCGGCCCCGGTCATGTAGACAACGGGAAAGCCGGCCTGGGCGATGGTGCGGGCGGTGATCGCGTCATAGGCGCCGGGCGCGATCACCATCTGCTCGGACTTCAGCAGGGCACGCAGGCGGGCGGCATGGGTGGTGGACATAGGCTTTCTCCCCTCGGTTTGGCGATAGCTTAGCAGCCTGTTCCGCGCGGAGGCCAGGATGGGCGCGCCCTGGCATTCCAGCGGCGTGCGATTATGATTGGTGGGTTCAGTAGTCGTCGCGGAACCCGGGGACGCCATGAAGCGAGGCCGCCAACCGACAACCGATGCGATCCAGACCAAGGCTGGACTGCCGGAGGCTATCCCGAACAAGACAGCATCGGCCGGGAAATTAACAAAGCCAACGAAACCGGCATCGCCCGCGCCAAAAGGTCCGGCGAAAGTCGGGCCGCATATACTGGCGGCGGTTGTCGCGTTCAGCGACGCGGCGATCATCGGCAAGACGGTCGACGGCATCGTGACGAGCTGGAACCGTGGCGCCGAGCGGATGTTCGGTTATCAGGCGGCCGAAATCGTCGGCAAATCCATCCAGCTGATCGCCGTGCCGCACCGCCCGCGTGAGGCGGACCAGATCCTCGATCGAGCCCTGCTCGGCGAGCGGGTGGAGCATCATGAGACCGAACGCAGGCGGAAGGATGGCCGCATCCTGCATGTGTCCGTTGCCATATTGCCGATGCTGGACACGAAACGGCGCGTGATCGGCGTCACCATGATCGCGCAGGATATTACCGCGCAGAAGCGGGCGGAAGCGCGGCTGCTCGCGCAATCGGCGCAATTGCAGGAATTCGTCCATGCGCTGGACCCGGTACCGGCCATGGTCCGGCGACTCGATGGCCAGATCCTGTTCTGGACCAACGGGCTCGGTGCCCTCTACGGCTGGCGCCCGCATGAGGCGGTAGGGCGCAACTCCCACGATCTCCTGCGTACCGAGTTTCCTGTTCCCAGGCAGGAAATCGAGGCCACCCTGATATCCAGCGGGTCCTGGCAAGGCGAGCTGATCCACCATCATCGCGACGGATCGCGCATGATCGTGACCAGCCACTGGACGTTGCACCGCGACGAGAGCGGCGCACCGGTGTCGGTACTGGAATTCAACACCGACATGACAGAGGCCAGGAACGCGCGGGAAAACATCGCGGAGCGCGAGGCCCATCTGCGATCCGTTCTGGAGACGGCGCCGGATGCGATCATCACGATCGATTCATCCGGCATCGTGCAGTCGTTCAGCAACGCCGCGCAGGACATGTTCGGATACGCTGCCGGCGAGGTGATCGGCTGCAACGTCGCCATGCTGATGTCCTCGCCGCATGCCGAGCGACATGACGGCTATCTGGCGCATTATCTGAGCACCGGCGAGAAGTGCATCATCGGCATCGGCCGCCGGGTAGAGGCGCGACGGAAGGATGGGACCATCTTTCCGATGGAGCTTGCGGTCGGCGAGGCCAAGCTCGGCACGACACGGATCTTCACCGGGTTCATTCGCGACCTCAGCGCGCGCGTGAAGCTGGAGCAGGATCTCTTGCAAGCGCAGAAGATGGATGCGATCGGCCAGCTTACCGGTGGAATGGCGCACGATTTCAACAATTTGCTGACGGTCATTGGCGGCAACCTGGAGATGGTCGAGCGGGCACTGACGAAGCAAGCGGATCGCGAGATGCTCCAGGAAGCGCAGGAGGCGGTCGAGCTGGGGGCTCAGCTCGCCAGCCGTCTGCTGTCGTTCGGGCGACGCCAGCCGCTCCAGCCGAAGCCGATCCATCTCAATGTGCTGGTTGCCGGGATGGCCGACCTGCTGCGCCGCAGCCTGGGAATGGCGGTGGGGATCGAGACGCGGCTCGCCGAGGCGCTGCCGATGACCCAGGCCGATCCGGGACAGGTCGAGAACGCGCTGCTCAATCTGGCGATCAATGCGCGCGACGCCATGCCGGATGGCGGCACGCTCGTCATCGAGACCGTACGGACCCATTTCGACGCCCATCACGCATCCTATGCCGAGGTCGCGCCGGGCGATTACGTGACGCTGGTGGTGACCGATACCGGCACCGGCATGACGGAGGAGGTCAAGCGGCGGGCGTTCGAGCCGTTCTTCACCACGAAAGGACCGGGCGTCAGCAGCGGGCTCGGCCTGAGCATGGTCTACGGCTTCGTCAAGCAGTCCGGCGGACACATGCAGCTTTACAGCGAGGTCGGGCAGGGCACGACGGTTCGCCTCCATCTGCCGCAGCATGACGGCGCGGTTCCCCGTGCGGAGGACGAATATTCCGTGCCGCAGTCGGCCACCATGACCGGGGAGACGGTCCTTGTCGTGGAAGACGATCCCCGGGTGCGGCGGGTCACTGTCCGGCGCCTGACCGAACTCGGCTATTCCATCATCGAGGCCGGGGATGGTCCGACGGCGCTGGCGGTGATCGGACAGGGGCGCGCCATCGATGTGGTTCTCACCGACGTCGTCATGCCCGGCGGGATTTCAGGTTTCGAGCTGGCGCGCCGGGTCAGCCGCCTGCGTCCGGGGATAAAGATCCTGCTCACCTCCGGCTACGCGGACCCATCCCTGATGAAGGGGACGCGGAAGCTGAAGAATGCCGGCTGGATCGGCAAGCCGCACTCCATCTCCCAGTTGCGGACACGGTTGCGTGAACTGATCGACGGCTGAGCCGAACCCGACGCGGTTATGGGCGCGCTGTCGAAACGGCGAAGACATAGCCGGTCCCGCGCACCGTCTTGATCAGGCTGGGGTTGGTCGGGTCCGTTTCTATCTTGCGGCGCAGGCGCACGATCTGGGAATCGATGGTCCGGTCGTACGCCGCCCAGTGCGGGCCTTTGACGAGGTCCATCAACTGGTCCCGCTTCAGCACCCGATTCGGGTGCTGCGCGAATGCGCGCAGCAGTTCGAACTCGCCGGCGGTCAGCGCCACTTGCGTGCCGTCATGTCCGCATAGCTCGCGCCGGAGCAGGTCCAGCCGCCATCCCTCGAAGCTGAGGATGTCGGCCGTCCCGGCTTCCACCGATGCCGCCCGCGAGACGGGCATCTGAGTGCGTGGCGCCGCCCGCCGCAGCAGCGCTCTGATCCGTGCCAGCACCTCGCGCAGATGGAACGGCTTGGCGATGTAGTCGTCCGCACCGGTCTCCAGCCCGACCACACGATCGATCAGATCGCCCTTGCCGGTCAGCATGATGATCGGCATCTCCGAGTGCTGCCGGATATGCCGCGCCAGCGACAGGCCATCCTCGCCGGGCAGCATCAGGTCGAGCAGCACGAGGTCGAAGGTCTCTCGTTCCAGTGCCGCGCGGGCGGTGGCGCCATCGATGGCCTCGCTGACCGCGAAGCCTTCTTCGAGCAGAAAGCGTCGAAGCATGTTGCGGATACGCGCCTCGTCGTCGACCACCAGGATGTGTGATTGGTTTGTCATATCGTTCGTCCTGCAACCGAACGCGACGCGGTCGCTGCGTTCCGTTCGATTTGCCACACAGGGTCATATTTCGCCACCAAATGCCACCGTCACCCAAGCAGGTCGGCATCAAATGCTCACACGGCGGGACTAATGTTTGTCCACGGGGGCGGGTGCTTCGTCCGCCGAAGCAAAGGGACAATCCGGGCATGCACACACAATTTGCCTCGACCGCCACAGAGAGAGCGGTCCCCCGAGGATTCTTCGCCTCCCTGGCGAATGAGAGCGAGAACCTGGGGGCGTTGGCGCTTCCTGGTGCCGTATCCAAGAAACCACCCGGCGAAACACTTTTCCGTGAAGGCGACGCGGCGGACGGCGTGTACGAAGTGATCAGCGGCATGCTGCGGATCTGCAAGCTGCTTCCGGACGGCAGGCGCCAGATTACCGGCTTCGTGCCGGCCGAGCGCCTGATCGGCATCAGCCTGGGTGGCGCATACAGCTATACGGCGGAGGCGATCACCGAGGTGATGGTGCGCTTCTATCGCCGGTCGGCCCTCGATCGCCTGATGCTCGAGCGGCCGCAACTGACCCGCCATCTGCTCGGCGCCGCGGCGCAGGAGCTGCATATGGCGCACGAGCTGATGCTGATGCTCGGCTGCAAGGATGCCTTGGAGAAGGTCGCCAGCTTCCTGCTGCTGATGGCCGACCAGCAGGGCGGCGAGGTCGACGCGGCGGAAATCCATCTGCCAATGGACCGCCACGACATCGCCGACTATGTCGGCCTGACCGTCGAGACGGTATCGCGAACCTTCACCCGGCTGAAGCGCAGCAAGGTCATCGCATTGCGGACGGCGAACTGCGTGGAGATCCACGACTGGGATCGTCTGGACGAGATGGCGTCACGATAGAACCGAGTCCAGTTCCTGACGGCAAACGTAACCTGATGAAACAACCCTGGCATAGGGCGCTGCTGGCGACCTCGGACTGCGCGACGCGGAAGTTCTGCGAAGAAACGCTCAATGCCATCGGTCTTTCGGTCGTCGTGGTCAGCGATGGCGTCGCGGCGGTGATCGCCGCGCGGGATGTGGTGCCGAACGTGATCCTGCTCGACTTCCAACTGCGCGACGCGCCGGGCCGCGAGGCCGCGGGGTGGTTGCGGGCGAACCCGGCGTTGCAATCGACGCCCATCATCATGCTGAACACCGCCTCGGACGACGATGTCCCACCAGCTGTGGCGCGACCCACGATGGCGTTGCGCCGGCCGCTGGTCGCCGCCGCCCTGCAACGCGTGGTCCAGAGCGCGCTCGAGTAGCGTCGGTGCATCGGCACAGGTCGTGTCGATAGGGATGGAACGAACCGTCCCGAACCGCCCGGACGATGGAGTTTGGTCAATGCGATGCGCCGATGGGTGGCGCAGCATGTTTGTGCGGCTGCATGCCGCGAGATCGTTCAGTACGCAGGAGAATGCGATATGGCGAATGTTCCGGTGGAAGTGAAGAAGACGCCCCCGGCCCCGGTGTCCGATCCCTGGCGGGCGTTCCGGACGGATTTGGACCGGTTGTTCGATCGAGTTACCGACAAGATGGGATTTCCGTCCCTCCCGCGCCTGTTCGGCGGACCGTGGTTGGCCCCCAGCGATGTATCGGTGAGCATCGCCGTCCCCGCCGTCGATGTGACGGAGGCGGATGGAGCCTACAGGGTGACCGCCGAGTTGCCCGGACTGTCCGAGAAGGACATCGAGGTCTCGGTATCGGGCGATATGCTCGTGCTGCGCGGGGAGAAGCGTCAGGAGAAAGAGGAGAAGGCGGCGAACTACTACCTGTCCGAGCGGTCGTACGGCTCTTTCCAGCGCTCGTTCACGCTGCCTGACGGGGTGGACCGCGACAAGATTTCCGCGGAATTCGGCAAGGGTGTTCTCACGCTGACGCTGCCGAAGACCGCCGAGGCCAAAAAGCAGGACAAGAAGATCGAGGTGAAGGCGGCCTAGCGGCGGCAGGCTTATTGGTGGCGATGGACGCCTCCCGTCGGTGCGATGGGATGGCTGGCAATGGTTTGTAGCGTGTCCCGCGGTGCTTCGGGATTGTCCCGGTCGGCGGATGTTTTGGATGGGTGGCGCATGGCGCGCAGCCAGCCGTCCCGATCGATGAGGAACTGGGTGGCGGGCGCCGTCCGGTGGGACGGCGCCCGGTGGTCCAGCATCAGTTCTTCGTCTTGTCGACCAGCGCGTTCTTGCTGATCCACGGCATCATCGCGCGCAGCTTCTCGCCGACCTGCTCGATCGGGTGCTCCGACAGGCGGCGGCGGGTGGCCTTGAAGCTCGCCTGGTTCACCTTGTTTTCCAGCATCCAGTCGCGCGCGAA
>PKWQ01000395.1:0-2965 GCA_003133265.1 Acetobacteraceae bacterium | reverse complement strand
TCAGGTCGACGATCAGCTTCACCTCGTGCAGGCACTCGAAATACGCCATCTCCGGCGCATAGCCGGCTTCCACCAGCGTCTCGTAGCCGCCCTTGATCAGCTCGACCAGGCCGCCGCACAGCACCACCTGCTCGCCGAACAGGTCGGTCTCGCATTCTTCCTTGAAGGTGGTCTCGATGATGCCGGCGCGGCCGCCGCCGATCGCCGAGGCGTAGGAGAGCGCGATCTCCAGCGCGTTGCCGGACGGGTTCTGCGCCACCGCCACCAGGCAGGGCACGCCGCCGCCGCGCTGGTACTCGCTGCGCACCGTGTGGCCGGGGCCCTTCGGCGCGATCATGAACACGTCGATGTCCGGGCGCGGATCCAGCAGGTTGAAATGCACGTTCAGCCCATGCGCGAACGCCAGCGCGGCGCCCACTTTCATGTTCGGGCCGAGCTTCTCGCGGTACAGGTCGCCCTGGCCCTCGTCCGGGGTCAGCACCATGACCACGTCGGCCCATTTGGCCGCGTCGGCCGGGTCCATCACCTTCAGCCCCGCCGTCTGGGCCTTCGCCACGGCGGTGGAGCTGGGACGCAGACCCACCGCGAGTTCGGCGGCGCCGCTGTCCTTCAGGTTGTTGGCATGGGCATGGCCCTGGCTGCCGTAGCCGATGATGGCGACCTTCTTGCCCTTGATCAGGTTCACGTCGGCGTCGCGGTCATAATAGACGCGCATGGTGTTCTCTCCTTTGTAGAAACGAGGTTGGTTTCACGGTGCCCGGAACTGGCACCAGGCATGGCAGTGCGTTGCGGCCATCGTGACGATCAGATCGTGCGGGTGCCGCGCGCGATCGCGGCGACGCCGGTGCGGGAGATCTCGGCAAGCCCGAGCGGGCGCATCAGCTCCTCGAACGCATCCAGCTTGTCGGTATTGCCGGTCAGCTCGAAGACGAAGCTTCCGGAGGTGGCGTCGATCACCCGGGCGCGGAACGCATCCGCGAGCCGGAGTGCCTCCACCCGCTTCTCGCCGGTGCCGACCACCTTGACCAGCGCCATCTCGCGCGCGACGTGCGGGCCTTCCCGTGTCAGGTCGGAGACCTGATACACCGGCACCAGCCGGCCGAGCTGCGCCTTGATCTGCTCGATCACCATCTCGGTGCCCGAGGTGACGATGTTGATGCGCGAGCGGGTGCGCGTGGCATCGACCGGGGCGACCGTCAGGCTGTCGATGTTGTAGCCGCGACCGGAGAACAGGCCGACCACGCGTGCCAGCACACCGGCTTCGTTGTCCACCAGCACCGAAATCGTCGCGCTGCGCAGGGTCATGTCTTGGAGGTTCGGCATGGGAGGAATGCCCTGAAGGGTTTTGCCGCGAAATGCAAGCCACCCGCCCCGGAAAGGCGCGGGCGGCGCGAGGTAGGCGCCGGTCAGACCAACGCCAGCCCGGCGTCGGTAACGCCGGCGTAGCGGCCCGACTGCTCGGCGTCCTCGTGCTCGGGGCCAAGGATCATCTCGTTGTGCGCCGCCCCGCTCGGGATCATCGGGAAGCAGTTCTCCTTCGGATCGACGGCGATGTCGGCGATCACCGGCCCGTCGGCCTTCAGCATCTGGCGGATCACGTCGTCCAGCTGCTCCACGCTGGTCGCGCGCAGGCCGGTGGCGCTGAACGCGTCGGCCAGCTTCACGAAGTCGGGCAGCGCCGCCGAATAGCTTTCCGAATAGCGCCCGCCATGCAGCAGTTCCTGCCACTGGCGCACCATGCCCATATATTCGTTGTTCAGGATGAATATCTTCACTGGCAGCTTGTACTGGCTCAGAGTGCCCATCTCCTGGATGTTCATCAGGATGGACGCCTCGCCGGCGATGTCGATCACCAGCGCGTCGGGGTGCGCGATCTGCACGCCCGTCGCCGCCGGCAGGCCGTAGCCCATGGTGCCGAGGCCGCCGGAGGTCATCCAGTGGTTCGGCTTGTCGAAGCGGAAATGCTGCGCGGCCCACATCTGGTGCTGGCCGACCTCGGTGGTGATGAAAATGTCCTGGCCCTTGGGGGCGGTGAATTCGCGCGTCAGCTCGTACAGGCGCTGCACGGCGTATTGCGGTTTGATGATCCCGCCCGGCCGCATGTCCTGGGTGAAGCGCAGGCACTCCTTGCCGCGCCAGACATCGATCTGGCGCCACCAATCCGCGATCGCCTGGGTATGCGGCTTGCGGGTGTCCGCCTTCCAGGCCGCCAGCAGCGCCTTCAGCACCTGGGTCGCGTCGCCGACGATCGGCACGTCGACGGCCACGTTCTTGTTGATGCTGGAGGGGTCGATGTCGGCGTGGATTTTCTTCGCGTTCGGGCAGAAGGCGTTCAGCCGACCGGTCACCCGGTCGTCGAAGCGCGCGCCGATGTTCAGCAGCACGTCGCAGCCGTGCATCGCCAGATTGGCCTCGTAGGTGCCGTGCATCCCCAGCATGCCGAGGAATTGCGGGTCGTTCCCCGGATAGCCGCCGAGGCCCATCAGCGTGTTGGTGCAGGGAAAGCCGGTGAGGCGGACGAACTCGGTCAGCAGTTCGGCAGCCAGCGGGCCGGCGTTGATCACGCCGCCGCCGGTGTAGATCACCGGCCGCCGGGCGTCCTTCAACAGCGCGATGGCCTTGGCGATCTGGCCGACGTCGGGTTCGGTGCGCGGACGATAGCGCGCCTGCGTCGCCGGGCCCGCCTCGGTGTAGGGGGCGTTGTTGATCTGGATGTCCTTGGGCAGGTCGATCACCACCGGGCCGGGCCGGCCGGTGCGGGCGACGTGGAACGCCTCATGCACCACCCGGGCGAGGTCTTCGGAGCGGCGGACCAGATAATTGTGTTTGGTCGCCGGACGGGTGATGCCGGTGGTGTCGGCCTCCTGGAAGGCATCGTTGCCGATCAGGTGCGTCGGCACCTGCCCGGTCAGGCAGATGATCGGGATGCTGTCCATCAGCGCATCCACCAGACCGGTCACGGCGT
>PKWQ01000200.1 GCA_003133265.1 Acetobacteraceae bacterium | reverse complement strand
CGCGTGCAGCCACAGCAGCCGGCCGGCCGGGCGCGGGGTCGGGTCCACGCCGAAGCGTTCGGGCAGGCGCTCGGCGACCTCCTTGCCGCGCGCCGCGCGCAGCCGCAGCATCAGCCGCAGTCCGGGCGCGATCAGGCTCGCGGTCCTCGCCCACAGCACGGACAGCATGCTCAGGCGTCGCACAATCGGTCCGCCCGGTCCGTGGCGGCGGTCAGCGCCGTCTGGATGCCGGCCACCGCGCTCTGCCAGCCATCCCGCGCCACCGCGATCGGCGCGCCGCAGACCATCACGCCACGGGCGAAGGGCAGCGGGATCACCATCCGGTCCCAGGTTCCCAGCACCCAGCGCCGCGAGATTTGCGCCGCGCAAGGCAGGATTTTCACGCCCGACAGCGCCGCGAGCTGCGCCACCCCGGGTGCCGCCACCCGGCGCGGGCCGCGCGGACCGTCCGGGGTGATGACGATCTGATCGCCCGCGCCCAGCAGCCGGAGCAGGATACGCACCCCGGCCGCCCCGCCCTTGGAGGACGAGCCGAGCACCACATCGACGCCGAAGCGGCGCAGGACGTTACCGATGAACTGCCCGTCGCGGTGCTTGCTGACCAGCACATGCATCCGGGTGCCACCGGGGTTCGACCGCCGCGCGAGCAGCCACAGCGCGGACATCAGCGGCAACCGCTCATGCCAGAACGCGGCGATGACCGGCTCGCCGGGGGCGGCGTAGGGCGCGAGGAACTCCGCGCCGTCCAGCGTCCAGCGCGTGGTGCGCAGCGCGACGGACAGATACAGCCCCAGCGCCCGCGCCAGGATCGCCTGCACCATAGAATGCCCTAGGATACGCTTCATGGCAGGCCCGGTAGCACGCCACCGGGCGCGGAGAAAGACCGCGGACCCGGCCCAGGGGCAGATCAGGGCCGGATCAGCGTCCCGATCCCGCCCTCGGTGAACAGTTCCAGCAGGCAGGCATGCGGCAGCCGGCCATCCAGGATGACCGCGCCCTTCACCCCGCGCAGCACCGCGTCCACGCAGTTCTCCACCTTCGGGATCATGCCGCCGCTGATCATCCCCGAGGCGATGCCGGCCCTGGCGTCGGCCACGGTCAGTTCCGGGATCAGCTTCTTGTCGCCGTCCAGCACGCCGGCAACGTCGGTCAGCATCAGCAGCCGGGTCGCGCCCAGCGCGCCGGCGACGGCGCCGGCCACCGTGTCGGCGTTGATGTTGTAGGTCTGCCCGTCCGCGCCAACACCGACCGGAGCGATCACCGGGATCAGCCCGGCCCCGGTCAGGGCATGGATCACGCGGACATCGACATGCTCGGGCTCGCCGACGAAGCCGAGATCGAGCACGCGCTCGATCTGGCTGCCCGGGTCCTTCGCGGTGCGCGACAGCTTGCGGGCGCGGATCAGCCCGCCATCCTTGCCGCAGATACCCACCGCCAGCGCGCCGGCGCGGTTGATCAGCCCGGCGACGTGTTTGTTCACCGAGCCGGCCAGCACCATCTCCACCACCTCGACCATCGCCGCGTCGGTGACGCGCAATCCGTCGATGAAGGTGGACTGGATGGCCAGGCGCTTCAGCATGGCATTGATCTGCGGCCCGCCGCCATGCACCACGACCGGGTTGACGCCGACCTGTTTGAGCAGCGCGATGTCGGAGCCGAATTGCTCGGCGAGTTCTTCCTCGCCCATGGCGTGGCCGCCGTACTTCACCACCACGGTGGCCCCGGCATAGCGGCGCAGGAACGGCAGCGCGTGCGCGAGGATGCGGGCCTGCTCGGTGGCGGCGGCGAGCTGCGGATTGTCTGACATGCTGTACCTGAGCGCTGCGTGAAGACGTTCTCGGCGTCTACGGCCCGCTCAGGGCGCGGTCAAGCCGCCAGGGTAGCGAGTTCGCCACGCAGTTCGGGAATGCCCAGGCCGGTCTCGGCCGAGGTGACGAAAATTTCCGGATGCGCCGCCGGGTGGGCGCGGGCGATGTCGGCGGTGGCCTGGGTTTTTTTCGCCAGCGCGGCGGGCTTCACCGCGTCCGCCTTGGTCAGCACCAGTTGGTAGGTCACCGCGGCCTGGTCCAGCAGGTCCATCACCGCCGCGTCCGAGGGTTTGAACTCGATGCGCGAATCCAGCAGCAGCACCACGCGGCGCAGCGTCGGGCGGCCGCGCAGATAGTCGAACATCATCCCCTGCCAGTCCGCCTTGATGTCCTTCGCCGCCTGCGCGTAGCCGTAGCCGGGCATATCGACCAGCACCAGCCGCCCACCAAGGTCGAAGAAATTCAGCTGGCGCGTGCGCCCGGGCTGGGAGGAGGTGCGCGCCAGCGAATTTCGCCCGGTCAGCGCATTGACCAGCGAGGACTTGCCCACGTTGGAGCGGCCGGCGAAGGCGATCTCCGGCAATCCCGGCGGCGGGAGCTGTTCCAGCCGCTGCGCGCCGAAAAAGAACGTGCATTCGGCGGCGAACAGCCGCCGCCCTGCTTCCAGGGCAGCCGCGCGCAGCGCCTGTTGTTCTGCCTCGGTGCTCAGGTGCGTGCCAGATTCGGCTTGGGCAGGCTGGTGCGACGCTGGATCAGCCATTGCTGGGCCACCGACAGGGTGTTGTTCCAGCTCCAGTAGATCACCAGTCCGGCCGGGAAGTTGGCCAGCATGAACATGAAGATCAGCGGCATGAACTGGAACACCTTGGCCTGCACCGGGTCGGGCGGCGGCGGGTTCATCTTCTGCTGCAGATACATCGTCAGGCCCATGATCAGCGGCCACGCGCCCAGATGCAGATAGGGCGTCAGCGTCGACGGATCGAAGGGGATCAGGCCGAACAGGTTGAAGACGTTGGTCTGATCGACCTGCGAAAGATCCTTGATCCAACCGAAGAACGGCGCCTGGCGCATCTCGATGGTGATCAGGATCACCTTGTAGAGCGAGAAGAACACCGGGATCTGCACCAGCATCGGCAGGCAGCCGCTGGCCGGGTTCACCTTCTCGGCCTTGTACAGCCCCATCGTCTCTTTTTGCAGGCGCGGCGAGTCGTCCTTGTACAGCTCACGCAGACTCTGCATCTTCGGGGCCAGCAGCTTCATCCGGCTCATGGAGCGATAGGAGTAGTTGGCCAGCGGGAAGAACAGCGTCTTGACGCAGACGGTGAACACCAGGATCGCCAGGCCGAAATTACCCAGGATGCCGTTCAGCCAGTCCAGCGCGAAAAAGATCGGTTTGGTCAGGAAGTAGAACCAGCCGAAATCCACCGCCTTGTCGAAATGCGGGATGCTGAAATCCGCCTCGTATTTGTCCAGCAGCGCCACCAGTTTCGCGCCGGCGAACAGATGCGAGGCCAGGCTGGCATTCGCACCGGGCGCGATCGTCTGCGGCGCCTCGGTGGTGTAGCCGACCTGATAGGCGTCGCTGCCCTGGCCGACATACTGGAACAGGGTCTTGGCGGCGATCGTCTGATCGGGGATCAGCGCGGTCAGCCAGTATTTGTCGGTGATGCCGGCCCAGCCGCTGGCGCCGGTGCTCTCGAAGGCGACCCCGGCGTGTTTCTCGCCCTCGGACTTCGCCTTGTCGTACGTGGTTTCCTGCAAGGTGCCGCCCGCAACGCCGAGCAGCCCCTCGAACAGCACGGAATAGCCGGAGGTCTGCGGCTTGTAGTCGCGGCGGATGCGCGACCACGGATGCAGCGACACCGGCGCGCCGGTCGCATTCCGCACCCGTTGCTGCACGTCGAACATGTAATTGTCGTCGACGCTCAGCACGACCTCGAAGGTCAGTCCGGCGCCGTTGTCCCATGACAGGGTCACCGGCTTGCCGGTGGCGAGCGTGGTCGCGGACGCGGTCCAGACCGTGTCGTTGTCGGGCAGCCGCGCGTCGGTGCCGGGGGCGTTGGACCAGCCGTACTGCACGTAATAGGGCTGGGCCTCCGAGCGCGGTTCCAGCAGGTGGACCAGCGGGGAGTCGGGCTCCAGCGTCTCGCGGTATTCACTGAGCACCAGATCGTCGATGCGCGCCCCGAGCAGGCTGATCGAACCCGCCATCTTCGCGCCGGCGATCCGCACCCGCGGCACTTGCTTGGGCACCTGCCTGGCCGCCGCATCGGCGCCGAGGGCACCGGGCACCACCGGCTGGCTGGCACCGGGCGCGCTCGCCGGCGCGCCAGTGGGCGCGGTCGTATTGACGGCCTGGCTCACCGGCGGCTGCGGCAGATGCGGACGCACCACCATCTGGAAGCCGAGCAGGATGGCGATCGAGATCGCAATCGCGATAAACAGCCGCTTCTGGTCCATCAATGCCCCGTATTGCCTGATTCAGGCGGAACTTCGCCGCCGCCGGCAGGCTTTGTCCTGTGCCCAGGCACAGGATCATCGCCACCCGCATTCCAAGGATTGCAGCGCAGGATACGCCATCCCGCCATCGCCCCGCCACGTACCGCGCCGTGGATGCGGAACGCATCGATCGCATAGTCGCTACAGCTGGGGCAGAAACGGCAGTTGGAGCCGATCATACCCCGTATGGTCCACTGGTAGGTACGCACCGCACCGATCGCCAGCATCGCCGCCGGGGTCACGATGCGCCGTCCCACGGCACGCCCGCCTTAGCCAGGGCGCGCACGATATCGGCCTTCAGCGCGGCGAAATCGCGCGCGCGGGTGCCCGCGCGCCCGATCAGCACCAGATCGACGCCGGAAACCGGCCGTTCCGCCAGCAGCAGGCGGGCCGCTTCCTGCAGCCGGCGTCTGGTGCGGTTGCGGACGACGGCGTTGCCGACCTTCTTGGTCACCGTGAAGCCAAGGCGCGCCGGCCCGCCATCGTCACGGGCCAGAGCCTGCAGGACGAGGCCGGGCATCGGGGCCTTGCGCCCCTTGCCCGCCACCAGCAGGAACTCCGCGCGGCGCTTCAGGCGCTGCGGCGCGGGCGCCATGGGAAATCCTCCGTTCAGTGCCCCGCCGGTCAGGCCGACAGGCGCTTGCGGCCCTTGGCGCGGCGGTTGGCCAGAACCTTGCGGCCGCCGACAGTGGCCATGCGCGCGCGAAAGCCGTGGCGGCGCTTGCGGACCAGCTTGGAAGGTTGATACGTGCGCTTCACGAGGTCTCTCCAATGCGTGCGGACGCGGGACCACCCCCGGCATCGATCGCAAGGGGGCCCGTCGCAGGCGGCGGCTTATAGGGGGGTGGGTCGGCGCCGTCAATCGTGGCGCGGCGCCATCATGCGGATAACCGACGGAAGGGCGCGCATGGCTGATGCTGGTTCGGCTGCAGTTCCGGTTGCCCTGAGGCGCGGCTTGACCCAAGTTGGGGCCATGAACAGTTCACAAAAACCTGATCGTCCCACACGCCACCGTGATGACCGGGGCCCTGACGACCAGGCTGGGTAGGATGCGCATGCTTTCCTCCCTGTTCCACATGCGGCGCGGCAGTCTTCCTGCCCGGTTGCTGCTGCTGATCCTGGGGATCGTGCTGATCACCGAGATTCTGGTCTTCGCTCCCGACCTCGCGCGTGAACGCGCCGATTTGCTGAACGACAGGCTGGTGGCGGCGCGCGTTGCCGCCATGACGGTGATGACGGCGGCGCCGGGAGCGATCGACCGATCGGCGCGCGACAAGCTGCTTGATCTCTCAATGGTGAAGAAAATCCAACTCCAGGGGCCCGGGCTGCTGTCCGTGGTACTGGATGCAACCGACGGCCGCCAGCCGGACGCGCGGATCGACAAGCGCCGCGAGAGCACTCTGGCCGGCATCGGGGAGGCGCTGATGCTGCTGGCGGGCACCGGCGACCGGCTGATCGAGGTCGTCGACGACAGCGTGTTCCTGCCCGGTGCCGAGCTTGGCGTGGTGATCGAGGAGCGCAGGCTGCGCAAAGATGTGCAGCATTTCGCGGGCAATCTGTTCTGGCTGTCGCTGCTGATCGCCGTCATTACCGGCGGGTTGCTCTACGGGGCGCTGCTGCTGTTGCTGCTCCGGCCGATGCGGCGGATCACCGGCAGCATCGCCGCCTTCCGCGCCGACCCCGAACACGCGACGCCGCTGGATGCGGAGCATGTAAGCCTGCTGGCGGATGACGAGATGGCGCACGCCGGACGGGAATTGTCCGCCATGCAGCACGAACTCCGGGCGGCGCTGTGGCGCAACGCGCGCCTCGCCGCACTAGGCACCGCGGTCGCCAAGGTCAGCCACGATCTGCGCGGCATTCTGACACCGGCGCTGCTCTCGGCCGAGCGGCTGCAACTGCACACCGATCCCGCCGTGCGCCGTTCCGGCGAGAGGCTGGTGGAGGCGGTGGACCGCGCCACCGATCTGGTGCGCCGCGCGCTCGATTTCGCCCGGGAAGGCCCGCCGCCGCCGGCGTTGCAACGCGTCGCGCTGGCCCCGCTGGTGGACGAGGTGGCACGGAATCTCGCTATCGGCGGCAGGGCGTTCGATACGGTGAACAGGGTCGATCCATCGGTGCGGGTGGCGGCCGATCCCAGGGATCTATTCCGCGTGCTGGCCAACCTGCTGCGAAACGCCGCGGAGGCGGGGGCACGCCACGCGGTGGTAGAGGCATCCGCGGACCAGGCAGGGATTTCGGTGGACATCGGCGATGACGGACCCGGCCTTCCCAAGGCGACCCGGGCGCACCTGTTCCGCCCCTTCGCGGTCAGCACCCGCCGGGGTGGCAGCGGCCTTGGGCTGGCCATCGCACGGGATCTGACACGCGCGCATGGCGGGGATATCGTGCTGGCGCGTACCGGGCCGGGCGGCACGGTGTTCCGCCTGACCCTGCCGGGCCCGGAGCGGGCGGCGACAGCCTCCCCCGCCGCATTGGCTGACACACGACCGCCGGAGGGCAACCGATCATGACAACGAACGATTGGGACCCGGCGCAGTATCTGCGCTTCGCCGATGAGCGTCTGCGCCCGGCGCTGGATCTGCTGGCGCGCGTGCCGCTGACCGCGCCCGCGCCCGCGCATGCGGTCGATCTCGGCTGCGGTCCGGGCAACGTCACCGCGATCCTGAAGGCGCGTTTCCCCGGGGCCGAGATCGTCGGCGTCGATGGCTCTCCGGCGATGCTGGAGAAGGCACGCGCGGCGGTGCCGGGCTGCCGGTTCGTTCAGGGCGATTTCGCCACCTGGCGGCCGGAGACAGCCCCCGAACTGATCTATTCCAACGCCGCGCTGCACTGGGTCGGCGGACATCGGGCCTTGTTCCCCCGGCTGGTATCGCTACTCGCGCCGGGCGGGGTGCTGGCGGTGCAGATGCCGGCGATGCACGACGCGCCGCTGCGCGCGCTGCAATACACCGTGGCCGCCGCGGGCCCGTGGGCGGAAACCCTGCGCGACGTGGGCTCGGCGCCGCCGGTGCTGGAGCCGGGCGACTACTGGGACATCCTGCGCCCGCACGTCGCCGCGCTGGATATCTGGGAGACGATCTATCTGCATGTGCTGCGCGGCGAGGACGCGGTGGGCGAATGGGCGTCCGGCAGCAGTCTCCGGCCGTTCCTCGATGCGCTGCCGGCGGAGCAGCGCCCGGCGTTCCGCCGCGCCTATGCCGACGCGGTGGCGCCGCATTATCCGCGCCGCGCCGACGGCTCCACGCTGCTGCCGTTCCGGCGGCTGTTCATGGTGGCGCGGACCTAAGAGACCGTTTGAGAACTCTGGCGGTTGAGGGGCGGCGAGGGATTTTTCGTGCTGGAAAGGAGGTTGCGCCGCCCCGATGCGGGGACATCGGGGCAAGCAGCCGACGAATCCAGCGCGGAAAAGACCCGGCGAACCGACCCGCCAGAGTTCTCAAACGGTCTCTAAAGGATCGCCAGCCGGGCCGGCTGGCCGCGCCTGACGACAACGATGCCGCGCTGGCGGAAACGGCGGGCCAGCACCATCGCACGGGCGGGATCGAGCGCCACCAGCAGCATCTCCTCCCGCCAGCGCCCGAGCGTGCCCGTGCCGGCAAGCACCGTCCGGCCACGCAACCACCCGCGCAGGCACGCTTGCATCCGCCGGTTCCAGCCGTCGGGCATACGCCGGGAATACGGGTTCCAGGCGGTCAGGAACACCGCGACGCGCCAATCCAGCCCCGCAACGCGCCGGCCGATCCGTGCGGCGATGTCGCCGGCCGCATAGTCCGTCGCCCGATAGGCCGCGTGCATCCGGGCCGGCAGCGCCGGCTCAGAGACCGGCAGCGCCGGCTCAGAGATCGTCGCGCCCGTCACTGAAGTCCACGTCGCGATGCACATGCACCGACATCAGCACGCCGAAGCCGATCATCACCGTCAGCATCGCCGATCCGCCATGGGAGACCAGCGGCAGCGGCACGCCGCCCACCGGAATGACGCCCATCACCATGGCGATGTTGACGAAGACATACATGAAGAAATTGAACGAGATGCCGAGCGCCACCAGCCGGCCGAACTGGTTGCGGCAGCCGAGCGCGATCGCCATGCCGCCGAGCACGATCAGCCCGAGCAGTCCGAGCGTCGCCAGTCCGCCGACCAGGCCGAACTCCTCGCCGATCATGGTGAAGATGAAATCGGTCTGCTTTTCCGGCAGGAAATTCAGATGCCCCTGGGTGCCCTGCAAGAATCCCTTGCCCCACATCCCCCCCGAACCCAGCGCGATCTTCGATTGGATGATGTTGTAGCCGGCACCCAGCGGGTCGTTCTCGGGATTGAGGAAGGTATCGATGCGGGCGCGCTGGTAGTCGTGCAGATGATCGTACACCAGACGCGCGGCGAACGGTACCGGCAGAGCGACCAGCAGGAACTTCCACCAGCGTACCCCGGCGGCGAAGAACACCGAGGCGCCGACCAGGGCGGTGATGACGGCGGTGCCCAGATTGGGCTCCTTCACGATCAGCCCCACCGGGACCAGCACGGCGAGGATCGGCACCACCAGGAACAGCGGGTTGCCCATCCGCTCCCAGGACGCACGATGGAACCAGGCGGCAAGCGCCAGAACCAGCGCGATCTTCGCCAACTCGCTCGGCTGCATCTGCAATCCGGCGATATCGATCCAGCGCTGCGCGCCCTTGCCGACATGGCCCATACGCATGACCAGGATCAGCAGGAGCACCGAAACGCCATAGAGCGGCCAAGCCAGGCGGGCGATGAAGCGGATGTCGATCAGCGCGATGCCCAGCATCAGCACCAGCGCGAAGGCGAAGCGCAACGCGTGTTTGGTGGCATAGGGCTCCGGCGCGCCCCCGGCAGCGCTGTACAGCGCGGCATAGCCGACGGCGGCCAGCAGGCAGAGCAGCAGCACATAGCCCCAGTTGATGCGCCAGAGCTTGCCGGTGATGTCGAACGACGTCTCGCGTATCAGGCGGCGCTGCGTCATGACGCGGGCCCGCCGCGTTCCGCCAGCTTCGCGCCGGACGGCTCGGTGCGGTTGGCGGGGTCGCGGGAAAGCACGTCGGTCATGATGTCGCGCGCCAGCGGCGCGGCGGCGGCGGCGCCGGCGTTGCCGTGCTCCACGACCACCGACACCGCATAGCGCGGCGCGTCGTACGGGGCATAGGCGACGAACAGCGCGTGCGGGCGGAACTCCCAGGGCAGCGACTCGCTCTTGAAGCCCCTCTCGCGCATCTCGCGTGAGACGCGCCGCACCTGGGAAGAGCCGGTCTTGCCGGCCAGCTGCACGCGCGGATCGGGCAGCTTGGCGATCGGCGCGGTGCCGCTGGGGTCGTTCACCACCAGCCACATCCCTTCGCGCACCAGATGCAGGTCGCGCTCGGGCAGACCGAGACTGGTCCAGTCCTCCGGCTTCGCGCCATGTTGCAGCACGCCGCCCAGGCTGCGGGTCAGATGCGGCTCTATGGCCAGGCCGGTGGCGACCCGCGCGGTATAGGTGGCAAGCTGCAACGGCGTAATCTGGATGAAACCTTGGCCGATGCCGGAGACGATGGTATCGCCGATGTTCCATGCCTTGCCCTGCGCCATGCGCCACTCCCGCGTCGGGATCAGGCCGGAGCGCGCGCCCGGCAGGTCGATGGTCGGCGCGACGCCCAGCCCCAGCCGGTGCGCCATCGCCGCGACCTTGTCGATGCCGGTGCGCCGCGCGACCTCGTAGAAATACACGTCGCAGGAGTTCTTCAGCCCGCCCAGCAGATCGAGCCCGCCATGACCGTATTTTTTCCAGCAATGGAACCGCGTATCGCCGAGATCGAGATAGCCCGGGCAGTTGATGTGATCGCCCGGCGTGATGGCGCGCGCGGACAGACCGGCGAGCGCCACCGCCATCTTGAAGGTGGAGCCGGGGGCATAGAGGCCGGACGTGGCCTTGTTGATCAGCGGCGCCCGGCGGTTGCTGGTCCACTCCACCCATTGCGCCTGGGAGACGCCGGAATTGAACAGCGACGGGTCGAAGGACGGGTTGCTGGCCATCGCCAGCACCTCGCCGTTGCGGCAGTCGAGCACGACGGCGGAGGCGCTTTCCTCGCCGAGATGCGACAGCACCGCCTGCTGCAATCCGGCGTCGATGGTCAGGCCGACATCCTGGCCCTGCGTGCCTTCCTGCCGGTCAAGCTCGCGGATCACCCGTCCGACGGCGTTCACTTCCAACTGCACCGCGCCCGGGCGACCGCGCAGCGAGAGGTCGTGGTATTTCTCCAGCCCGGCACGCCCGACACGAATGCCGGGCAGCGCCAGCATCTGATCGTCGGCGACATCCGCCTCGTTCGGCGGCGCGACATAGCCGATCAGATGTGCGAACTGATCCTTAAACGGATATTCGCGCGAGGTGCCGACATCGACGACGATGCCCGGCAGGTCGGGCGCGTTCACCTCGATGCGCGCCATGTCCTCCCACGACAGAAACTCGCGCACCATCACCGGAATGAAGCGGCGATGACGGTGCATGTCGCGCTCGATCCGGGCACGCTCATGCTCGGCCAGCGGCACGATCCGCGAGAAGGTGTCGAGCGTGGCGGTGGCGTCCTCGGTCTGCTCGGCGATCAGCAGCGCGCGCCAGTTCGTCCGGTTGCCGCCCAGCACGACGCCGAACCGATCCAGGATACGCCCGCGCGGCGGGGCGATCAGGCGCGCGCTGATCCGGTTCTCGTCGGCCAGCGTGGCGTAGCGCGCGCCCTCCACCACCTGCACCTGATAGAGCCGCGCACCGAGCGCGCCGAGCACCGTCAGCTGCCCGCCCATCATCAGCAGGGCGCGGCGGGTGAAGACGCTGGTGCGCTTGCCTTCCTTGCGCATCAGGCCCGCTCCGGCGCGGCGACGGAGCGTTGGGCGCGCACGAACAGGATGGCGAGCGCCGGATAGATCGCCGCGGAGACGACGAACTGGAACAGTGCCGCGCTGACCGGCAGCAGCCGGAATTGCAACAGCGACGTCAGTGCCCAGCCGAGTGCTGCCGCCCCGGCGGCGAAACCGAGAAACGCCACCCAGACCACCAGGAAGCTCTGCCGCGCCAGCACGCGCTGCCAGCGCGCGGCAAACCCATGCACCACGAGCAGCGTCAGCACCCCGACACCAAGCGGCAGATAGCCGAGCAGATCGAGCAGGATGCCGATCACCACCACCACCACAGGCGCCATCGCGGCAGGGCGGAACAGCGACCAGAAATACACCGCGGCCAGCGCCGTGGCGGGCAGAAGCGCCGCCTGGCCGGCGAAACCGAAGGGCGCGGCGGTCAGCATCATCAGACCTGCGGTGGAAACGGCGGGAAAGCTCGCCCGCGCCGCGATGTCCAGCCGCCGGCCCAGGCTGGGGCGCGGGCGGATGCCTGGGATGCGGTCGCTACGCGGCATCAGCGCCGCCTGTCGGCCGCCGGCCGCGCGCCGGCTTCGGGCGGGACGATGCCGCGCAGGCCGTAATCGAAGATACGCACCACCTCCAGCCGGTCGAGCCGCGCCGCCGGCTCCACCTCCGGCACATGGCTCGCGTTGTAATGCACGGTGCCGACCGGCAGGTTGGCGGGGAAAGCGTTGGCCTCGGCGCTGGTCACCACCCGCTCGCCCTCGGCCGGGACCGAGCCCTCGGGCCAGTAGATCAGCCGCGGCCGCGCACCATTGGTACCGACGAGCACAGCACGCGAGCGGCTGTTCTCCAGGATCACCGGAATGCGGCTGTTCAGATCGGTCAGCAGCAGCACCCGCGCCGTGCGCGTGCCGACCTCGGTGACCCGCCCGACCAGGCCGCGTTCATCCAGCGCGATCTGGCCCTTGACGACGGTGTGATTGGGTCCGAGCGAAAGCAGCACCGCGCGGGCATAGACGCCGCCCGCGTCAGCCACCACGCGGGCGGTAACGAAGGCGGGCGCAGGGTCGGGCATCCAGTGTAGGTTGGCGCGCAGCCGCTGGTTCTCCGCGTCCAGCGCCAGGGCGGTCGACTGCCAGCGGCGCAGACGCTCGTTCTCATCGTGCAGGCGGACATTGTCGGCCCGGATCGACAGCAACTCGTCGGTATCGGCCACCATGGCACGAAACCTGCCGAGCGGCTCGGACAGCACGGCGTAGATCGGTGCCAGGACGTCGGCGAGGCCCATGCGCGCGCGCTCCGCCAGCAGCGCGTCGGCCTTGCCGAGCAGCAGCAGGGCAAAGGCAGCGACGATCAGCACCGGCAGGGTCAGCTTCGCCAACGCCTGCCTTGCCGGGATGGACAGCCGGATCACGCCCGCATCGTCCCTTCTTCAGCTCTCGCGCGCGGGACATATCCGATAGCGCGCGTAAAAACTTAGTGTATCACCATCAGCCGGTGCGCGCATGGCCGGCGTGGCACCCCCGGGGACCTGGACCCTCAGTACATCGATGTCAGCACATTGCGCAGGCGCTTGATCTCCTCCAGCGCCCGGCCGGTGCCGAGTGCCACGCATTGCAGCGGGTCCTCGGCCACCACGACAGGCAGCCCGGTCGCATCGCGCAGCACCTGGTCCAGGCGAAACAGCAGGGCGCCGCCGCCGGTCAGCACGATGCCCTTGTCGACGATGTCGGCGGCAAGCTCGGGCGGCGTGTTCTCCAGCGCCACCTTCACCGCCTCGACGATCGCGCTGACCGGCTCGCTCAGGCTCTCGGCGATCTGGCGCTGGCTGACCAGCACCTCGCGCGGCACGCCGTTCATCAGATCGCGGCCCTTCACCTCGTGAAACGGGCCGTCGTCCAGCTCATCGTCGGAAGCGGCGGCGGCGCCGATCTCCAGCTTGATCCGCTCGGCCGAGGACTCGCCGATCAGCAGATTGAAGCCGCGGCGGATGTAGCTGATGATCGCCTCGTCCATCTTGTCGCCGCCGACGCGCACGCTGCGGGCATAGACGATGCCGCCGAGCGAGATCACCGCCACTTCCGTGGTGCCGCCGCCGATATCGACGATCATCGAGCCCGAGGGCTCGGTGACCGGCAGGCCGGCGCCGATCGCCGCGGCCATCGGCTCCTCGATTAGGAACACCTTGCGCGCGCCGGCGCTTTCGGCGCTTTCCTGGATCGCGCGGCGCTCGACGGCCGTGGAGCCGGACGGCACGCAGACAATGATCAGCGGCGAGGCGAACCCGCGACGGTTATGCACCTTGCGGATGAAATGCTTGATCATCTCCTCCGCCACCTCGAAATCGGCGATCACGCCGTCGCGCAGCGGGCGGATGGCGGAGATGTTGCCCGGCGTGCGGCCGAGCATCTGCTTGGCCTCCTCGCCGACCGCGAGAACGTGCTTCTTGCCGCGCACGTCGGCGATGGCGACGACCGAGGGCTCGTCCAGCACGATGCCGCGCCCCTTGACGTAGACGAGAGTGTTGGCGGTGCCGAGGTCGATGGCCATGTCGGCCGACATGAACCCAAGCAATCGGGAGAACATAGGCGGAACCTTTTTTACGATACAGCGCGGAAGCCGCTGGGCTTAGCCTTGCCGGGCGGGCGAAGCAAGGCCGCGCTTGGCAACCCTACCCACCGGCCTGACCACTGGCGCGCCAACCTGTTGGTGTCCGGCGCAAGACAGGGCAGAATGTTGCCATGCGCGAGACCATACGACTGACGTTACTGCTATCGGGGCTGCTATCGGGACTTGCCGTCGGCCTGTCCGCCTGCGGCATGACCCCGCAATCGCTCGGCATCACCGGCCCGGGGACGGAGGAAACCCTCCTCCACCCGCCGGAGAACGCCGACGCCACGAACCAGGTCCCGGGCGTGCCATCCAGCGATGAGCGCTACGCCCCCTCGATCCATACCGGAGCCGGCACTGCCGGGCACTTCTACGGCGAGTAGGCGGAAAGCCTGTCAAAAACCGCCGCTGGAGGCGTGATGCGAGCCTGCCTGCGTGACCGTGAACGTGTTCACGGATCGGCGCTTCAGCGGCAATCCCCTGGCCGTGTTTCAGACCGCCACCAGCGCAGCGGGTGCGAGACGGCGCGCGCCACCTCGGTATCGCGGTAATCCAGCGAACGGCTGGCGAAATACTGCCAGCTCAGGTCCAATTCCGCGCGCGACCAGTCATACTGCCTGCCATAGCCGCACGCACGGTCCTTCTCCCGCAGCCCCGTGGCCAGCAGCCGGTTACGAGCCTCCAGCCGGTTCCGCCCAAAATATTTGTAGTGCAGATTGACCACCTCATCGGCGGCCGGATAGACGACCTCACCCTCCGGCACCGCGTAATGCCGCCCGACGCTGTAGCCGGTTTTCCGGATCCGATCGGGATCGAAGATCGACAGCTTGTTCATGTCGGCAAAGGGCGCGCCGATCCGCAGCGTTTCCGCCAGCCAGGTGCCGGCAAGGGGAAGGTGGTCCGACAGCATCTGGAACCCGAGCGCGGGAATGGCTGTCACACCGTTGCGATGACATGACGCCAGATAGGACGGCATGTCGGCATGGTGCAGATGCTCATCGATCGCGGTGATCACCACCCAGTCCGCCCGGCCCTGGCTTTCCTGCCAGCAGATGCACTGCAGCAGTCCGGAGGATTGGATGAAGCTGTCGGGGTCGATCCATGGGAAGGCACGAATTTCGACTTTTGGGTGCGCCGCCAGCAATTCCATCGTGGCATCGGTGGAGCCGTTGTCGAAGATCACGTAGCGGTCCACCCAGGGATCGTAGTGACGGAAGAAGAACGGCAGCATATCCGCCTCGTTCCAGCAGATGGCGTAGAGATGCACGCTCATGACGGCCCGGAGCCTGCCTGGCCCGCCGGCTCGACGATGCGCGCCGGATTGCCGGCCACCTTCGCGCCCGCCGGAACGTCGTGCCGCACCACGGCGCCTGGGGCGATCATCGCGCCCTCGCCGATGGTCGTGCCGGGGCCGATGACCGCGCCGGCGCCGATCAGCGCCGCCCGCCCGACCGTCACCTGCCCAGCCATCACCACGCCAGGACCGATGGAAGCAAAATCGCCGAGCACGAGATGATGCCCGAGCCCGGAGCCGCGATTGATGAAGACGAACCGGCCGATCCGCGCCGCCGCGCCCAGCGTGCAACCCGCGTTGATATAGCTGCCCTCGCCGATGGCGATGGCGCGCGGCAGCACGGAGGTCGGGTCGATCAGTACTGGGAATTCCCGTGCGCCCAAAACCCGTGCGTGGTCCAGGGCGCGGGCCCGATGCGCGGGATCGAACATCGGCAGCAGCACCGGATCGGACAGGCGCGTTTCGGCCGTGGCGCGCGTGATGGCCCCGGCGCCAGCCGGGTAGTCGGGGCCATCGACATTCTTGATCCAGGCCAGGATGCGCCAGTCCCGCCTTGCGCAGCTTTCCTCGATGTCGACGATGACGGGCGAACCGGTTCCGAACAAGACAACTGAATACATCGAACAGATATATCGGCTGGCATTTTCGTTGTCCAACCGCTCCAAGCCGCGCGGAGACCGATCTGGCCCCGGTGCGGTCGATCTGGCAGGTTGACCGCCATACAGACGATCTTCATTGCCATGGTTTTTGCTCTCACGAGGCATTTTTGGCCGCCTGCGGCAGCTTCTACGGCGAGTAGCGTGACAACCTGTCAGAAACCGACGCTGGAGGCATATCCGGCGAGGCGCTCACCCGCGCCGTCCCCGACATCGGCGCGTTCCGCCGCGTGCGCGAGGCATGGCCCGCGGCGGGGAACAAGCTGGCGCTGCATCTTTACGCACGCGACGGGCGGCGCGTTCGCGCCCGCATGTTCTCTCCGCTGTCCGGCACCATCGAAGATCCGGCAACCGGCAGCGCCAACGCCCCGCTCGGCGCCTTGCTGCTCTCGCTCACGCAGGAGGCGGCGCTGAGCATCGCGGTCGTGCAGGGTGCGGAAATGGGCCGGCCCAGCCTGTTGCATGTCACCGCCCGCCGCGGCCCGGACGGTATCCGTGCAACCGTGGGCGGCAGTTGCGTGCCGGTGCTGCGAGGCGAAGCGACGGTGTGATCGTGAAGACGCCTCCCCCGCTTGCGCGAGGGAGGCGTTTTCACGTGGTCAGGCCGACAGCGCCGCCGGCTCGGTGCGGTCGCGCTTGACCAGCAGCTTGTTCAGCGCATGCACATAGGCGCGGGCGGAGGCAACGATGGTGTCGGTATCGGCGCCCTGGCCGTCGACCATCTTGCCGTTCTCTTCCAGCCGCACCGTGGTCTTGGCCTGCGCGTCGGTGCCCTCGGTCACCGCGCCGACCGAGAACAGCACCAGGTTCGCCTCGTGCGGGAAGATGGCGTGGATCGCCTTGAAGGTGGCATCGACCGGCCCGTCGCCCGAGGACTCGGCGCGCTGCACCACGCCGTCCACCTCCAGCTCCAGTACCGCGCGCGGCGGGGCCTTGGAGCCGGCATGCAGGTCGAGCGAGACGAAGCGGATGCGCTGGTGGTCGCGCATCACCTCGTCATCGACCAGGGCGACGATGTCCTCGTCGTAGACGATCTTCTTGCGGTCGGCCAAATCCTTGAACCGGCGGAAGGCGTCGTTCAGCTGGTTGTCGCCGATCGCGTAGCCCAGCGTCTTCAGCTTGTCGCGGAAGGCGGCGCGGCCGGAATGCTTGCCCATGACCAGGCTGGATTTCTGCCAGCCGACGCTCTCGGGGGTCATGATCTCGTAGGTGCCCGCATGCTTCAGCACGCCGTCCTGATGGATGCCGGCCTCATGCGCGAAGGCGTTGCGCCCGACGATCGCCTTGTTCGGCTGCACATCGAAGCCGGTGATGGTCGACAGCAGCCGGGAAACCTTCAGCAGGTTCGCCGTCTTGATGTTGTTCTTGAACGGAAGAGCATCGGGACGGGTGCGGATGACCATCACCGCCTCTTCCAATGAGGCGTTGCCAGCGCGCTCGCCGATGCCGTTGATGGTCGCCTCGATCTGGCGCACCCCCGCATTGATCGCCGCCAGCGTGTTGGCCACCGCGAGGCCCAAATCGTTGTGGTTGTGCGTGGACAGCACGATGGCGTCCGCGCCCGGCACGCGCTCGCGCACCATGGTGAAGATGCGCGCCATGTCCTCGGGCAGCGCGTAGCCGACGGTGTCGGGGATATTGATCGTGGTGGCGCCGGCACGGATCGCCGCCTCGCAGCAGCGGCACAGGAAGTCCGGATCGGTGCGGGTGCCGTCCTCGGCCGACCATTCGACGTCGTCGGTGAACTGGCGCGCCAGGGTGACGCTGAAGCTGACCGCCTCCAGCACGGCCTCAGGCTCCATCCGCAGCTTGTATTTCATGTGCAGCGGGCTGGTGCTGAGGAAGCTGTGGATGCGCTTGCGCCTGGCCGCCTTCACCGCCTCCGCGGCGCGGACGATGTCGTCGCGCCCGGAGCGGGCCAGGCCGCAGATGACGGGGCTGTTGTCCCGCTGGCCGACGGACTCGGCGATGGCCTTCACGCTCTCGTAGTCGCCGGGCGAGGCTATAGGAAAGCCGGCCTCCATGACGTCGATGCCCAGCTCGGTCAGCGCCTCCGCCATGCGGATCTTCTCGGTCAGGTTCATCGAGAAGCCGGGCGACTGCTCGCCGTCGCGCANNTCCAGCTTGCCGAAGCTGGGATGGGTGATGCTCATTGGGGCGGTCCTCGGTGATTTCGGTACGACGTTAGCCTCAGGGTAACCCCTGAGCGATGCCGGCATTCAGCTGCGCGGCGTCACGCCCAGGGGCGGCTAAGTCGAAGAAGGAGGCTGAGAATGAGGGCGCGCGCGCCGGGCCGCGCAATCGCGCGGGACGAACGGACGGGAATGGGCGCGCCATGAGCCATACGGCAGCCTAACCCAGTCGGGGCGAAAATGACAAGCAGCGTCAGCTATTCTGGTTTCGGGCCAGTTCCTGCTCGACCAGCGTCGCCCAGAACGACGCCCCGATCGGCAGGGCGGCGTCGTTGAAGTCGTAGGCCGGATTGTGAACGGCGGTGCTGCCCTTGGCCCCGTCGGCCTGGCCGATGCGAACGAAGCAGCCGGGCACCTTCAGCGCCATGAAACTGAAATCCTCGCCGCCCATGCTGGGCGGGCGGGAACGGATCACCTTGTCCGCGCCGACGATGCGGGCCGCGGCGCGGGCCGCGCGTTCGGTGGGATCGGCGGCGTTGATCACCGGCGGGTAACCACGGATGTAGTCCACCACCGCTTCCGCCCCATGCGCGGCGGCGGTGGCGGTGGCCATGTCGGTCAGCAGGCGCTGCACCTCGTCCTGCACCTCGGGGCGCAGCGTGCGGACGGTGCCGTTCAGCACCGCCTCCTGCGGGATCACGTTGCCGGTGCTGCCGGCGTGAAACTGGGTGATGGAGAGCACCGCGCTGTTGATCGGATCGACCCGGCGGGCGACGATCGATTGCAGCGCCAGCACCACATGCGCGCCCACCACCACGGGATCGATCGACAGATGCGGGCGCGCCGCGTGGCCGCCCTTGCCGGCGATGCGGATCCAGAACCGGTCGGACGCGGCGCTGACCGAGCCCTCGACGGCGACCATGGTGCCGAGCGGCAGCAACGGATCGTTGTGCGCGCCATAGACGGCATCGCAGGGAAAGCGCTCGAACAGTCCCTCCTCGACCATGATGCGCCCGCCGCCCAGCCCTTCCTCGGCCGGCTGGAAGATGAAATGGACGATGCCGTCGAAATTGCGAGTTTCGGCCAGGTATTTCGCCGCGCCAAGCAGCATGGCGGTATGGCCGTCGTGGCCGCAGGCATGCATCGCGCCCGGCGTTTGGGAGCGGTGGGGGAAGTCGTTGGCCTCGGTCATTTCCAGCGCGTCCATGTCGGCGCGGATGCCGATGGCGCGGCCGGACGTGCCGGCGCGCAGGGTGCCGACCAGCCCGGTGCCGGCCAGCCCGCGCGTGACCTCGATGCCCCACTCCCGCAGCTTGCCTGCCACCACGTCGCTGGTGCGGTGCTCCTGCAACCCCGGCTCCGGATGGGCGTGCAGGTCGCGCCGCCATTCGGTCATCTCGGCGGCGAAGTCGGCGATGCGGTTGAGGACGGGCATGGCGGTCTGTCTCCCGGGAGCGCTATGCGCGCCGCTTCTCGATGTTGGGCAGGAACGCGGTCAGCAGGCCGAGCAGCGGCAGGAAGGAGCAGACGCGATAGACCGTGTCGATGCTGGTCAGATCGGCCAACTGCCCCAGCGCCGCGGCGCCGAGCCCGCCCAGGCCGAAGGAGAAGCCGAAGAACAGCCCGGCCACCATGCCGACCCGCCCCGGCACCAGTTCCTGCGCATAGACCAGGATGGCGGAGAAGGCGGAGGCCATGATCAGCGCGATCACAACCGTCAGCACCAGGGTCCATGACAATGAGGCGTAGGGCAGCATCAGCGCGAACGGCAGCGAGCCGAGGATCGAGAACCAGATCACCGGGATGCGCCCGATCCGGTCGCCGATCCACCCGCCGACCAGAGTGCCGACCACCAGCGAGGCCAGGAACATGAACAGATAAATCTGCGCCTGCTGCAGCGGGACGTGGAATTTGCTGATCAGATAGAATGTATAATAAGAGGTGAGGCTGGCGGTGTAGACGTTCTTGGAGAACAGCAGCGCCACCAGCACCACGATAGCGAACAGCACCCGCCCGCGCGAGAGCACCACGCGGCCATCGCCCGATGTCGCCGCGACCGACGCCCGCGGCTTCACGCTGACGCGGTTGCGGCTGTACCAGCCGCCCACTTTGGCCAGGACGATGATGGCAAGCAGCGCAGCGGCGGAGAACCAGACGATGCTGCGCTGGCCGTGCGGCACCACGATGAAAGCGGCGAGCAGCGGACCGATGGCCGAGCCGGTGTTGCCGCCGACCTGGAACAGCGACTGCGCCAGGCCGTGCCGCCCGCCGGATGCCATTCGCGCCACGCGCGAGGATTCCGGGTGGAACACCGAGGAACCGACACCGACCAGGGCGGCGGCCAGCAGGATCGTCGGATAGGACCCGGCCACCGACAGCAGCAGCAGGCCGACCAGGGTGAAACCCATGCCAACGGCCAGCGAATAGGGCATCGGTCGGCGGTCGGTATACATCCCCACCAGCGGCTGCAGCAGCGAGGCGGTACACTGGAAGGCGAGCGTGATCAGCCCGACCTGGCCGAAATCCAGCTGGTAAGTGGTTTTCAGGATCGGATAGATCGCCGGCACCAGCGACTGGATCATGTCGTTCAGCAGATGGCAGAAGCTGAGCGACAGGATGACCGCGAACGTCGTCCGCTGGATGGTCGCCCCCTGAGTGACGGCGATCTGGGCGGCGGCTGCCGGGGTGCCGGCCGCATTCGCCGGGCCGCCTGCGGCGGCGATGGTATTGTCGCTCACGGTCTGTTCAGCCCCAATGGTTCCGCGTCCACTATGCCAACCGCCGGCGGCGGCACCAATGCCGCGGCGGGATGGCGGACGTGCGTTGCCGCCGACGCCCGCCATCCGGCGGATCAGCCCAGCCGGTACACCCGCCGCGCGGTGCCGTTGAACATTGCCTGCTTCTCGCTTTCCGACGCGCCGGCGGCGATGCGCTTGAGCGCGTTCCACAGCGTGACGTAGCTGGCGCCCATCTTCTCCACCGGGAAATTGCTCTCGACCAGGCAGCGGTCCGGCCCGAACAGCTCGATGCAGGTCTGGACATAGGGCCGCCAGTAGTCGGCGATCTCGGCCGACGACGGCGGGCGCGGCAGCTTCTTATAGTCGTAGGCCGCGAGCCGCATCATCATGCCGCCGAGCTTCATGCTGACATTCTGGCACTTGGCCAACTCGGTGATGTGGCGCTTCCAGAACGCGAACACCTCGTCGTTCTTGCCGGTATATGGACCGTAGCCGAGCGGCCCGCCGCAATGGCCCATGATGATGTTCGTCGCCGGGAACGCCCGGGCCAGATCGACGACGTCGGCCAGCTGCGGATGGAACAGCCAGGCATCCAGCGACAGGCCGAGCGAGGTCAGGCGCGCCAGCCCCGCACGAAATTCCGGCCGCATATACAGACCCGGCCCGGTCATCGCATGGCTGTTGCCGATCACATCGCTCGCGTCCCAGCCGGCGGCATGGCGCACGCCACGGAATCGCCCGCCGCCGGCGCGGATATGCGCCTCCAGCACCGGCTCCACCCAGTCGCCGAGCGTCAGGTCGGCGGTGCCGACGATGCCGGCGGCCACCCGCGTCGGGCCATAGATGCCGCTGTCGCTCATCGCCGCGATGCCGGCGACGAACTCGGTCTCACCCACCGGGCGCATCGGTTCCGGTCCGCCGGCCCGGTAATGCGAATGACATTCCACGAACACCGTGGCGACGATGTTGTGGCCGGTGCGGATGTCGGCGAGCAGTTCGTCCAGCAGGTAGCGACCAGCGTCGCGTTGCCACAGATGGTGATGGGTATCGATGATCGGCAGGTCCGGATCGATGATCGGCTCCGGCGGCAGTTTCGCCAGCCAGGCATCGTCGGGCGGATAGATCCGGCCGTATTTGGTGGGCTGCGTATCGGCGCTCATGTGTTTGCTCCCCTCTGCTCTTGGCCCGATTACCGCACAGCATGGACCGATGCTCAACCCACGCGGCGCCGACCTGTTCCGCAACGAGGCCGCGCGCGCCGGCTGCCCGGCTATTTGGCGTACGGGCAGACACCGTCCGACAGCGGACGGAAGGCCTGGTCGCCCGGTATGGTGGCAAGGACCTTGAAGTAATCGAACCGGCTGGTCGATTCGGACGGTGGCTTCACCTGAACGACATAGAGGTCGCGGATCAGCCGCCCGTCCGCGCGGATGTGCCCGTTCTTGATCGTCAGGTCGTTGACCGGCAGTTCGCGCATCTTGGCCATCACCGCCGCGCCCTCGTCCGTCCCGGCGGCGGCCACCGCCTTCAGATAATGCAGCGTCGCGCCATAGGCCCCCAGCATCTGCGCGGACGGGGAACGGGGCTTGCCCAGCCGCTTGGCGAAGCGCTCGCTCCAGGCGACGGTCTCGGCATTGAGCGCCGGAAAGATCGGGGTCACGGTGATCATGCCCTGCGTCACCTCCTGGCCGACCCCCTCGACCTGCGGCGTGTTCAGGAAGAAGGCGACGACGCGCTGCCCCTTCTCGGTCACGTGGAACTCATGGACCACCTTGATGGTGTTGCCCAGGTCCGCGCTGGCATTCGCCAGCCCGATCACGTTCGCGCCGGACGCCTGGGCGCGCAGGACGACGTTGGAGAAGTCCAGCTCGCCCAGCGGATGGCGCGCCGAGCCAAGCACTTTCTTGCCGTGCTGCTCGATGAACCGGGTCGCGTCCGCTTCCAGGGTCAGCCCGAAATTATAATCCACGGTGATGAAGAACCAGGAGTTGGCCCCCTGCGTCGTCATCGCATCCACCAGGCTTTTCGCGTCGGCATAGGTGTCGTGAAACCAATGCACGCTGTTCGGCGAGCAGCCCTTGCCGGTGATGTCGGCCGATGCGGCCGAAGTGACGATGTTCACCTTGCCGAGTTCCCGCGCGATCTGGTTGACCGCGAGCGAGGAGGCGGAATTGGGCAGACCGGTGATCAGCGATACCCCATCGCGGGTATACCATTCCCGCGCGATGCTGACGGCGATGTCCGGCTTGTTCTGGTCGGTGGCGACAAGCAGCTGGATGGGACGGCCGAGCACTTTCCCGCCGTAATCCTCGACCGCCATCTTGATCGCTTCCAACGTGCCGACGCCGCTGTTCTCCGAATTCGGTCCCGTCATGTCGTCCAGAACGCCGATCTTCAGCGGCGGCGGCGCGCTGTCGGCCCACGCGGCGGCGTGCCACGCAATGCCGCCACCGAAGACGAGACAAAGAGCCAGATGGCATAGTTTGCCCTTGGACGTTTTCATTCTTCTTCCCCCACCCGGGTTCGTGGACGTTTTTTGTTCGTTCTATGTCAAACGATCCCGCGGCCGTCCGTTGCCATGGATCGCATCGCAAACATAATCACGCGCGGACGGCCTCGTCGAATCGTCCGGCCGCGCGGACCGGGGGAAGTTTGGCAAATTTTTCGTGACAGTCGGCCCCCGACAGCAAATGATGCCACGAACACGGAACGGGGATGCGATATCCATGAATACCAACGTCGTTGGCAAAGAAAGCCGGCTCACCACGGCAGGCGGATCGCCGGCGGGTTTCATGCTGGGCCGGTTCGCGCGGGCGTTTTCCAAGGTATCAGTTCCGTTCGAGGTCGTGCTTCCCAACGGCTCGGTGCAGCCCTTCGGTCAGGGCGCGCCGAGCTTTACGGTCACGCTCCGGAACAAGAACGGCCTGCGTGCGCTGATGAGCCTGGACGAAGGCCGGTTCGGCGATGCGTATCTGGCCGGCGATATCGACCTCGACGGCGATCTGCTGCGCCCGTTCGAGCTTCGCAGCTCGATGGGCGACTTCCACCCGGTCGTGACGATCTGGCGTTTCCTGCAACCCCTGCTGACCGGGCAGGTGAGGACCAACCGCAGCGCCATTTCCTCGCACTACGACATCGATCCGGATTTCTTCCTGAGTTTCCTCGACCCGAAGACCCCCTGCTACACCCAGGGCGTCTACGCCAATGCCGAGGAGACGCTCGATGTCGCGACAACGCGCAAGTTCGCTTATTGCTATGAAAAGCTTGGCCTGAAGCCCGGCGACCATATCCTGGAGATCGGGCCGGGCTGGGGTGCCTGGTTCGAATATGCCGCGGCGCGCGGGGTGAAATGCACGGGGATCACCATCTCCCAGGCATCGGTCGACTACCTCACCGCCAAGGGCAAGCGCCTCGGCTATGACTGGGAACTGATCTTCTCCGACCTGCTGCACTACCAGACGGACCAGAAATACGACGCGATCGTCATCATGGGGGTGATCGAGCATCTGCCGCAGTACGACAAGGTGCTGGCGAAATTTCTCTCGCTGCTCAAGCCCGGGAAGAACATCTTCCTGGACGGCAGCGCCTGCACGAAAAAATACGAGCTATCGTCCTACATGGTGAAATACATCTATCCGGGAAACCACTCCTTCCTGGTGCTGCACGACTTCTTGGAGAAACTGGCCGAGACCCCGTTGCGGGCCACGGAAATCCTGAACGACAGCTATAGCTATTTCCTGACATTCCAGCAGTGGGCGCGCAACTTCGACGCGCACCGCGAGGCGGTGATCGAACGCTTCGGCGAGTTCAACTACCGCCGCTTCCGGCTGTATCTCTGGGGCGCCACCTACGAATTCCTCAGCGGCAGCCTGGATTGCTACCGCCTGATCATCAACTATCCGGATACCAGCGCCACGGCCTGAAAGCATTGGGCGCCCCAGAGATACAGCCGGACGGTCTGACCAGCGCGGAGGCGCGTCGCCGGCTGAAAGAGTTCGGCCCCAACGCCATGCCGGACACGGCGCCGCAGCTGTGGCGCATGGCCATCGAGAAATTCTGGGCGCCCGTCCCCTGGATGCTAGAACTGGCGATCGGGTTCCAGATCTTCCTCGGCGAGCATGTGGAAGCGGCGGTCATCGCGCTCCTGCTGGTGTTCAATGCCGCGCTTGGGTTTTTCCAGGAAGGGCGCGCCCAGGCAACGCTCGACGCGCTGCGGTCGCGGCTGGCGCTGAGCGCCTCGGTGCGGCGCGACAGCGCTTGGCGGACGGTGCCAGCCGCCGAACTGGTTCCCGGCGATGTGGTGAAACTGTCGCTCGGCGCCGTGGTCGCGGCGGATGCGCGGGTGATCGCGGGAGACGTCCTGCTCGATCAATCCATGCTGACCGGGGAATCCCTGCCGGTCGAGGGCGGTACGGGCCTGCAAACCTTCGCGGGTGCGCTGGTCCGGCGCGGCGAAGCGGTCGCGGAGGTCACGGCAACCGGCACCCGCACCAAATTCGGCCGCACCGCCGAACTGGTGCGGACCGCGCATGTGGTCAGCTCGCAGCAGAAGGCCGTGCTGCGCGTGGTGCGCAATCTCGCGATCTTCAACGGCACCGTCGTCGTCATACAGGTGGCCTACGCCACCGCGCTCGGGATGTCGGTGGCGGAGATCATCCCGCTCACGCTCACCGCGGTGCTCGCGGCCATACCGGTGGCGCTGCCCGCCACCTTCTCCCTGGCAACGACGATCGGCGCCCGGGTGCTCGCCCGGCAAGGGGTGCTGCCGACGCGGCTGTCCGCGGTGGACGAAGCGGCGACGATGGATGTGCTGTGCGCCGACAAGACGGGCACGCTGACCCGCAACGCGCTGACGGTTACCACCGTGCGGCCGATGCCCGGCTTCGACGCGCCGCAGGTGCTGGCACTGGCGGGTCTGGCGAGTTCCGAGGGCGGGCAGGACCCGGTGGACGCGGCCATCCGCTCCGCCGCGTCCAGCGCCGGCGCGCCTCCTCCAAAGCTAATCGCGTTCGTGCCGTTCGATCCGGCCCGGAAGATGTCCGAGGCAACCGCGACCGGCCCGGATGGCGGTGTGCTGCGCATCGTGAAGGGGGCCTTCGCGGTGATCGCCGGCCTTGCTGGCACCCTGCCCAAGGAAGCGGCGGCGGAAAGCGAGCTTGAGGCGCAAGGCTACCGCGTCCTGGCGGTCGCCGCCGGACCGCCGGCGGCGTTGCGGCTCGCCGGCCTGATCGCGCTCAGCGATCCGCCCCGGGCCGAATCTGCGGCGCTGATCGCGGAACTGCGCGCGCTGGGCGTTCGCACCATCATGCTGACGGGCGACGCGCCGGTCACCGCTGCCGTCGTGGCGCGCTCGGTCGGGCTCGACGGCGCGGTCTGCCCGCCCGGACCGATCCCGGATCACGCGCGCCCGGAGGAATTCGCCGTCTTCGCTGGCATCCTTCCCGAGGACAAGTACGACATCGTCAAGGAATTCCAGCGCACCGGCCATACTGTCGGCATGTGCGGCGACGGCGCCAACGACGCGCCCGCGCTGCGGCAGGCACATATCGGGATCGCCGTATCGACCGCGACCGACGTGGCGAAATCGGCCGCCGGCATGGTGCTGACCGAGCCCGGGCTGGGCGGCATCGTCGCCGCGGTGAAGGAAGGCCGCGTGACCTTCCAGCGCATCCTGACCTATTGCCTGCGGTCCATGACCCGCAAGATCAGCCAGTTGCTGTTCCTGACGGTGGGGCTGATGATGACCGGCCACGCCATCCTGACGCCGCTGCTGATGGTCATTCTGATGACCGGCGGCGACTTCCTGGCCATGTCGACGACGACGGACAACGTGCGCCCGTCGTCGAAGCCGAACGCCTGGCGCATCGACAACCTGACGCTCGCCGGCGCCATTCTGGCTGCCTGCAACCTGGCCTTCTGCTGCGCTGCCCTGGCCATCGGCAAATACCGCCTGGGCCTCGGCATCGACGCGCTCAGAACGCTCGCCGCCATCACGCTGGTGTTCAGCGGTCAGAGTGTTCTGTACGTGGTGCGCGAGCGTCGGCGCCTGTGGAGCTCGCGCCCCAGTCTCTGGCTGATGGTGTCGTCGGTCGTCGATGTCGGGATCATCGCGACCCTGGCCCTCGGCGGCATCCTGATGACGGCGCTGCCAGTCAGTACCGTGGCCGCCACAATGGCCGCGGCGGTGGTATTCGCGTTCGCCATCGACATCGTGAAGGTCGCGATATTCGCTCGCCTCAGGATGGCGTAGCGCGGCACGCAAGGATGGAGAACCGCCTTGATCAGCACGCCACGCAACCTGTTCGCCGACGTTCCCGCCGGCCTGACGGAAGAACAGGTCGTCACCCTGCTGCGCGCGCCGGGCGTGCGGATCGAGCGGATCGTCTCCACCGGGCAAGCGAGTCCGCCGGATTTCTGGTACGATCAGCCCGGCGCGGAATGGGTTCTGCTGCTGCAAGGCGCCGCCACGCTGCGGATCGAGGGCGAACCGGAACCAACATTCCTCGCGTCCGGCAGCCATATCCACATTCCCGCGCATGTCCGCCACCGCGTCGAATGGACCCAGACGGACCCGCCGACCATATGGCTTGCGCTGCATTTCGCCTGACAAAGCGGCCCAATCGCCACGGTCATGGCTGAATCGTGCGCGCGGTGAAAAAGAGCCATGCCCAGCAGACGGTTTTTCGAATATGCTCTATGAACGATCTTTGACATAACCCCTGACCCAATCCCGGCGAGCATACGCAGAATGCGAAAGACTGACGGCTGGCGCCCACGCGCATCACGCAAACGCGGCTTCGACGACGACGAGCCTTTCGGCGGCGCGCCGTTCCCGTTGCCCTTGCCCATGGCACGCTCCGACGGCGACCGATCCTCGGCCCCCTCCGCGGGCGACCGCGATGTCGGCGCTGTGGTGAAATGGTTCAATCCGGAGAAGGGATTCGGCTTCGTCGAGCTTTCCGACGGATCGGGCGACGCATTCCTGCATGGCAGCGTGCTGTCGCGCGTGGGGGCGAGCGTCGTCAATCCGGGCGCCAAGCTGCGCGTGCAGGTGGGCCCCGGGCAAAAAGGGCTGCAAGTGAAGACGGTGATGGAAATCACCGACGACGGCCAGGCCGCGCCGCAGCGGGCGGCACCGGCCGCGGCGGAGCAGTTCAGCCCCGGCCCGGCGGAACGCCAGCGCGGGACGGTGAAGTGGTACAATACCGAGAAAGGCTTCGGCTTCATCGCGGCCGATAGCGGCGGCAAGGACGTGTTCGTCCATGCCTCGGTGCTGCGCCGCGCCGGCCTGACCGAGCTCGCGGAAGGTCAGGCGGTGGAAATGGAGGTCGTGCAGGGCAAGAAGGGCCCCGAAGCGTCCGCCATCAGCGGGGTCTGATCCCGGCCGGACCGAGGAGCGCGCGGCATGCCCTATCGCATCGTCGACGACCTGCCGCCCTCGGTCCGCGCCCACCTGCCGATCCATGCCCAGGAAATCTATCTGGCGGCGTTCAACAACGCCTGGCGGCAGCATGCCAACGACCCCGATGGCGAGGCGATCGTGCATCGGATCGCCTGGGCGGCGGTGAAGCGACGCTATCGCAAGCAGGGCGAAGAGTGGGTGGCGATCTGGTGAGAAGGGAGCTGACGCCGATGCGTGGCATCAGGAACCTGCACGCGAAGTCCTAGTCGTTCGGTTCGAGCGGCTTAAGGGCGATTCGTGCCCTCAATATCGCCTTGAACCGAGCATATGCGGCTTCAACCTCCTCAGCGGCCTGACCGAGCACGGGATCGTCAAAGAACCTCGCGTCGCGCAGGATTCGAATCGGTGCTTCCAGGTCGTTCGATGGCAAGGCTTCAAAGGCCGACAATGCCTTAAGCGCGGCATGCTCGGTGAGCGGTGCGGGGCCATTAAGCACGAATCCCATCTCCATTCCTCGCGACCACCGCCGCTGTGCAACAAAGGCGCACCCACCTGAGAATCTCAGGACCACATGTTCAGGCACGACGACCACGGCACCCGTGCGGACCCGCACCCCGCTCGTTGAGACATTCACCACGGCGCAATCGATCACCGATTTCCCGACGACGATCTTGGCTCTCTTGATGACCCCATGCCGTTTCTCGCGGCGCCCATCATCTATTTTGTCGCTGTTTATTTTATCGCTGTCTTCGGTCATCCACATCCCCCGTCCCGCCCATGGCACCGACGCTCCCATCAGCATGTCAGACGATCAAGGTAAAGCGAAACACCCTCCGCCGTCGCACCGTGCGGCAGGCCGGCCAATGGCAATTCGCGTCATTCCGCCGTCGTTTGCTGAAACCGACACCAACTGCTTTCCCTCCATAGCACCGGTAGAGCGCGGCGTTCCGCATATACCCGGCAAAAAAGCAGGAGGCAGCAGCTCAGTCCTGGCAGATGTCCAGGTCGCCAAATTTGTCCGGGCCATCGTCAGGGCCGTTTAGGCCATCCCTTTGTATCGCCAGGGCGCCTCTAACCGTCTGATTTCCTGCACTGTTTCGCCGGATCTGACCCTTGGCTGAGAGCTGGTGGAGGGGGTTGGATTTGAACCAACGTAGGCGTTAGCCAACGGATTTACAGTCCGTCCCCTTTAACCACTCGGGCACCCCTCCGCGATCCCAGCTCGCGGGACGCGGCGCACTATTGCCAAACTCCGCCGCTTGTCAACGAAGTCCCGCGCATCTCTGCCAGCATCCCTGGCGCGCGCCACGCTGGGCATCAGGGGCAGGGCCGGCTATACCAAGATGGACATGAAACCTCCACATCCCCCACGGCACGGCGGCTCCGGCCGTCCGCCATCCGATCGCGGCCCCGGCGGCCCATCGGCGCGCCATCCCGGACCCGCCGGCCAGGGCCCGCAGCGACGCGACCAGAGCAGCAGCGGCGGCGCGGATCGGCGCGGCCATGGAACGAGCGGACCCGACGCGCCGCGCGAGGCCCAGCGTCCGGGCGGCTACCGGCCCGGCGGCCAGGGCCACGGAACAGGCCACGGCCACGTACCGGCCAAGAGCCATGGACCAGGCAGCCAAAGAACCGCGGGTGCCAGGAATAGCGCCCCCAGGAATAGCGCTCCCAGGGATGGCGCTCCCAGGGATGGCGCTCCCAGGGACGCTGCCCCCAGGGAACGGACCCGGCCGGACGACGCGCAGCGCCCGCCCCGGCGTGACGAACGGCCGGCGCAGGCCAAGCCATTCCCGGACCGCCCGAAACAGGAGCAACAGCCGCGGCTCGAAATCCGCCGGCCGGCGCAGCAGCGCCCCGAACATGCCGGCCCGCGTGCGGGCAGCGCGGACCAGCCGCGCGGCACCGTATGGCTCTATGGCCATCACGCGGTCGCCGCCGCGCTCGCCAATCCGGCGCGCCGCCTGCGTCGGCTGCTGCTGACCCAGGAAGCGGAAGCCACACTGGCGCAGCGCCTGCCGCTACCCTGGTCGATCGCGCATGAGCGAGTGGACCGCGCCCGGCTGGATCAGTTGCTCGGCCGCGACATGGTGCATCAGGGCGCCGCCCTGCTCGCCGATCCGCTGGCCACGCCCGGCCTGACCCAGACGCTGGAGCGCCCCGGACCGATCCTGGTGCTGGATCAGGTCAGCGATCCGCGCAATGTCGGCGCCATCCTGCGCTCGGCCGCCGCCTTCGGCGCCTGCGCCGTGATCACCCAGGACCGCAACGCGCCCGAGGAATCCGGCGCGCTGGCCAAGGCTGCCTCCGGCGCGCTGGAGCTGGTGCCGCTGCTGCGTGCGGTCAACATCGCTCGCACCCTGATCGCGCTGAAGGCAGCCGGCTGCTGGGTGATCGGGCTGGATGGCGCCGCCCCTGCCCCGCTCTCCGGTCCGGCTCTCGCCGAGCGTCGCGTCGCGCTGGTGCTGGGCGCGGAAGGCGAGGGACTGCGCCGTCTGACCCGCGAAACCTGCGACGAACTCGCCGGCCTCGCCATGCCGGGCGGGATGGAGAGCCTGAACGTGTCGGCCGCCGCAGCGATCTCGCTCTATGAGCTGACGAGGCGCCCATGACCGGATTCGACCCCGACCCCGTCGCCGTCGCGCTGCGCGACTCCCGCGCCCGGCGCGGCAAGCTCGCCCCGCTCGCCCCCGGCCTCGCGCCGCGCACGGTCGAGGAGGGTGCCGCGGCCCAGCGCGCCTTCGCCGCGCTGATCGGCGAGGCAGTGCCCGCCGGCTTCAAGATCGGCGCCACCGCCAAGCGCATGCAGGACTATCTGGGCCTGCCCGGCCCGGCCGCCGGCTTCATGGCGGCACCCGGCCTGCATGCCAGCGGCGCGGTGCTGCCTTATGCCGGCTTCGTCAATCCCGGCGTCGAGTGCGAGATCGTGGTCCGGCTGGCGCGCGACCTGCCGCCCGGGCCCTGCACGGCGGAACAGGCCGCCGCGGCGGTGGCCGAGCTGACCGCCGGGATCGAGATCGTCGAGAACCGCTACGACGACATCGCCGTGCTCGGCACCCCGACGCTGATCGCCGATCAGGTCTATCACGGGGCCTGCGTGCTCGGTGCCCAGGGTGGAATCGACTGGCGCGCGCTGAATATTCCCGCGCTGCACGGACGTATCAGCGTAGATGGCGAAGTGCGGCTGGAGGGCGACGCGGGCGACCTGCTGGGCCACCCGATGAACTGCCTGGCCTGGATCGCCGCCTCGCCGGTCGCGGCCGCGTTCGGCGGGCTGAAAGCCGGACAGGTGGTGATGCTGGGCAGCGTCACCACGCCGATCTGGCTCGATGGCCCCTGCACGGTGACGGTAGAATTCCCGCCGCTGCCGAAAGTGCGCGTCACGCTCACCTGAACGCGTACTGGCGCTTATCCTGGCCGTTGAACCTGTGGGCCTCAGGGCTTCGCCGGCACGCCGTAGGCCGCGATGACATAGCCGAGTATCTCGTCGGCCGTCGTCTGGTCGATCGGCGCGCCGAAGGCGGTACGCATCTTCGTCACCTCCGCCTTCCATATCGCGGGTGACATGAACGGCGAATTCATCTTGATGTAGTCAATGCTGTGACAGGCGGCGCAGGTCACGGAGGTGGTATCGCCGCCAGGGCCTGGCTTGAGGACGATATCGAATTCGTCGGCCAGCGCCGGCGTTGCCCACAGCAGTGCGGCGGCCAGAAGATAAATGGGTTTCATGTGCTCCCTCCTCAGGCGACCGTGACCGCGACGGCGCGCGGCACGTTGTTGTGGTAGCCGGCCGGATTGAACTTCAGCTTCTCGGCCTGGGTGTCGCCGCGCTCGTTGGTGGCGCGGGCGAGAATGCTCGCCGGCCCCNNGCCGACAGGCCGGCGACGCGCAGGCTGAACGGGCGGAAAGAGAAACGGCCAAGGTCCTGCCCGAGCGTGGCAGGCTTCCAGGTCTTGCCGCCATCGACGGACACCTCGACCGATTTGATCCCGGAGCCGCCGTCCCAGGCGATGCCCCGCACCTCGAAGCCGCCGCGTCCCAGCCGGGCGCCGGCGACGGGCGCGGTGATGAGGGAATTAACGACGATTTCGGTGATCGGCGTGGTGTGGCCGCCATCATCCTGGGAGGCGAAGGGCAGCGGGGCCGGGAACATACCGGCCGGCACGCGATAGGCCGTATGCATCCAGAAATTGGTGTTCGGCTTGCTGCTGATGTCGATATTGACGATGTGCTTCATCCAGTAGGTCGCGGTCCAGCCCGGCACGACCAGGCGGACAGGGAAACCGTTGAGGAACGGCAGGGGCTGCCCGTTCATTGCCCAGGCGATGAGGATATTCTCGTCCTGCGCCTTCTCGATGGGCAGCGACTTCACGAAATCGGGGGTCTCGGGCAGCACCGGACCATCCGCGCCGTTCAGGATCAGCTCGACCGCGCCCGCCTTGATGCCGGCGGCGGCCAGCACGTCCTTCAGCCGCACGCCGGTCCAGCGCGCATTGCCCATCGCGCCGACGCCCCATTCGACGCCGGGGACATGCGGGTCGGAGTAGCCGCGCCGGTTGCCGGAGCACTGGCAGACGGCAGTGATTTCGGCGTGCTTGAACTTCGCCTTGAGCTGGTCGAGCGTGAAAGTAAGCGGCGTCTGCGCGGCATCGCCGGCCATCTTCAGCGACCAGTTTTTCAACGCATCCATCTCCGGCAGGCCGGCGAGGTGATAGCGCACGAAGAAATCCGCGTTGGCGGTGATCGGCCTGTGGAAGGCGGCGAGCGACGCCTCATAATTGGGCGGCCGGTAGGACAGCTTGATCAGCTTGTTCTTGCCGGGCAGAGCCTCAAGCGTCGCCGCCTCGGCAAGCCCCGCGGGCAGATCCGGATCGGCGACCACACCTGCGGCGCGCGCCACGCCCGCCGTCCCGACCGCCACTGCGCCCGCGCCAATACCCTGCAGAATCCGTCTGCGATGCATATCTTCTCCCCTGTTATGCGGCGCGATGTTCCGGCTCGCGCATTCACATATTTAAATAGATTAATCCGACACTCTCCGGATGACCTGCCATCCGCTCATCTCGCGGAGATCATTATCCGAATATTTAGTATCCAGCCACGGTTAAATGGGTTGCGGACCGGTCTCGCGCGTTTGCGTCCGAGGTGCCCGACAGATCGCATGACTCGCCTCGCGGATCAGTCAAATAGTCTCGAAACGACCCAACCGACTGGTTAAAGCGGCGACGCGGTCGAGGCTACTGCGATCCACCACGACGGCATCGCCGCGCCAACGCCGCGTTAACCGGACGGCGGCAGATTGAGCCCCCGAACCGCGCGGCATCGATCCGTCTCGCGGCCCCTCCGCGCCAAAATGGCCAGACCGGGAAGAGCCCACCATGCTCTCCGACTGGAATCTGCTGTCCGAGGAATTACAGCTCGTGCTGTCGCGGGGAGCGCCGCGCCGCGCCGCGGAGATCATCGTCGACCAGGCGGAGATCCTGGCCAGGGAGATGGAATGCGGCAGCCTGACCGACCGAGGCGGGCCCGACGCTCTGCGCCTGCTCGCCGCGGTGGTGCGCGTAACCGGCCAGGACGCGCTCGAACCGGCCGGTTACGCCTGAACCAGAAAGAGCGGTCAGCCCTGATCGGCACCCGGCGTCAGATCGAGCGCCACGAACGCCGGATGGCCATCGCGCAGGATGCGCAACGCCAGATTATGCTCCTTGCCGGCAGACCGGATCGCGCGGACCGCGTCCTCCGGCGAGGCAACCTGCTGGGAACCGACGCCGACGATCACGTCGCCCGGCCGGATGCCGGCCTGCTCGGCCGGCGAGCCTGGCTGCACGCCACTGACCACCGCGCCTTTCGTGCTTTTCGGCAGATCGAGCCGGTCGCGCAGTTCCGGCGAGATCGGCGCCAGGGCAAGCCCGACCTTGCCATGCCCGCCCTGCTCGTCCGCCGCCGCCTGCTGATGCTCGCGCGGCAGTTCCGCGACGGTCAGCACGATCGTCAGCGGCTTGCCGTCGCGCAGAACGGCGAATGTCACGTTCTCACCCGGCTTGACCGAGCTGACCTGCATCGCCAGTTCGCGCGGATTCTTCACCGCGCGGCCGTCCACCTCGCGGATCACGTCCCCAGGCGTAATCCCGGCCTTGGCCGAGGGGCCATCGGGTGCCACACCGGCGACCAGCGCGCCGTCGGGACCGGTCAGATGCAGCGCCTTGGCCATTTCCGGGTCGATCGACTGCATTTCCAGCCCGGCATAGCCGCGCGTGACNNATGCCGATCGACCCGCCGGAGGGCGAGAGGATGGCGCTGTTCACGCCGACCACCTTGCCGTCCTGGGTGAACAGCGGCCCGCCGGAATTGCCCTGGTTGATCGGCGCGTCGATCTGGATGAACTGGTCATACGGTCCGGCGCCGATGTCGCGGCCCTTGGCCGACACGATGCCGGCGGTGACGGTGCCACCCAGGCCGAACGGATTGCCCATCGCCACCACCCACTCGCCCGGCCTGACGGACGCGGAATCGCCCAGCTCGATGAACGGAAATTTCCGATCGCCCGCTTCCAGCTTCAGCACCGCAAGGTCGGTGCGCGCGTCGCGGCCGATGATCTTGGCGGCAAGCTCGGTGCCGTCGTCAAGCGTGACGGTGACCGATTTCGCGCCCTTCACCACATGGTTGTTGGTCACCACGATGCCGGAGGCATCGACGATGAAGCCGGAACCGCGGGCCTCGATCACACGGTGTTGCCGCTCCTGCGGCATCGGCATCATGAACGGAACCGGTTCATCGGATGTCTCGGCATCGGCCTGCATCTTGGTGGTGATGGAGACGACCGCCGGCTTCACCTGGGCGACAAGGTCGGCGAAATCGGGGATCCGCGCCTCGCGCACCGCTGGCACGATCGGCGCGCCGGCAGTGGCGACGGGCGTGGCAGCGGCATGGCCCGGCGCACCGAGCATCAGACCACCGAGCGCCGTGGAAGCCAGCAGCAGGGCGAGGAACGCCGCGCGGCCAGCACGCCTGACGGGCGAGGGAGAAGCGTTGGTCATGGGATCTCCGTAGGAAATTCCCGACGCCGGGACGGCGCCGATTACCCGCAACAAGTTGAACCCGCGCGCATGAACGTTCATCACGCGCACCGATTAAACCTGCGTCATGACCCCTGGATTACGCTTGCGTTACACATTGCACACAGTGTCGCCGCACGGCGTCGGCAGGCAATTTGCCTCAGCGGGAACAGGGGATGCCTGTGTGATCTTCCTTGGCCCCTTCAGGCCCGCTATATAGGCGCATCAGGACATCGACGCGGTGCGCCCTGGGCAACCGCGATGGCCGATAATGCCGGGTTAGCACAGTGGTAGTGCAGCGGTTTTGTAAACCGAAGGTCGCGGGTTCAAATCCTGCACCCGGCACCACGTTCTCTTTGCATCATCCCGCTATTCCGCCGCGGCGAGAGCCGGGGCGGGGCGGGCGACGCGCAGCACCAGGAGCGAGGCCAGCAGGCAAGCGATGCCGGCGCCGAGGAAGGCCAGCAAATAGTGGCCGGTGGCGCTGCGCACCACGCCGGCGCCGAAGGCGGCGAGCGCACCGCCGATCTGGTGGCCGACGAAGATCCAGGCGACGATGACCGGCGCGTCCTTGCGGCCGAANNACCGAAAAGACCGACAGGCTGACCGGATCGAAGCTGGTGAAGGGAATGACCACCAGCGAAAGGCCGCGCAGGCTGTAGTACCAGAACAGCATGATCCGCGGATTGAAGCGATCGCACATCCAGCCCGAGCCGGCCGAGCCGATCAGGCTGAACACGCCGATCACCGCAAGGATGGAGGCGCCGTTGACCTCGGAAATGCCGTTGTCGGCGCAGTAGGCGATCATGTGGGTGTTGATCAGGCCGTTGGTGGACAGGCCGCAAATGGCGAAGCTGAGGGTGAGCAGCCAGAAATCCATCGAGCGGGATGCTCGGCCGAGCGCGCCGAAGGCGACCACGAACGGATTGCCGGCGCGTGGCGGACGGACGACGACGACGGTGCCGCCATACGGGGGCAAACCAATAGCGGCGGGGGATTCCGGCAGCAGGATCGCCACGATCGGGATCGCCACCGCGATCACCGCGGTGACGCCGACCGCGACCCCCTGCCAGCCATAGCGCTGCGCCAGCAGGGCAAGCAGCGGCAGGAAAATAAGCTGGCCGGCGGCGTTGGCGGCGCTGAGCAAGCCCATGGCGAAACTGGTGCGCTGGACGAACCAGTGGTTGGCCACCATCGCCGCCATGCCAACAGCGCCGACCCCGGAGCCGATGCCGACCATCAGCCCCCAGGTGAGGAACAGCTGCCAGGGCGCGGTCATGAAGAACGACAACCCCGTGCCGGCGGCGAGGATGGTCATGCACGCCAGAATGGTACGCTTGAGGCCGATCACCTCGGTCATGCCGGTGAGGAAGGGACCGGTCAGGCCGAGCAACATGATGTTGATCGAGATGGCGCCGGAGATGGTGCCGACGTCCCAGCCGAAGGCGCGTTGCAGCGGGACGATCATCACCCCGGGTGCCGCGCGCACGCCGACCCCGGCGAGCATGGCCAGGAACATCACCGCCAGCACGACCCATCCGTAATGCAGCCGGCCAGAGCAGAATTTGGCGAGCCCCCCGGGGGTCATGCGGGCATCCTTCGCGTCATCGGCTAAAATTATAGGAGAAAAATCTCGGCTGTCAGGCCCAAACGTCCTGCGCCAGCGGCAAAGCAGATGCCTAGCTCGTTAGATCGGCACCCCAACCGCCGCGTCGACCGCGAATTCCAGCGTTACGTCGTCATCGACCGAGAGGCCGGCGGTCGGCGGCGCATAGGCCTGCATCATCCGGTCGCCGACGCGCACGCCGTAGCGCGTCATGTTGCCGATGAAATTGGCGTGCATGACGCGCCCGGCCATCCGGTTGGCGCCCGTCCGGCCGGGCGCCTTCCCGTCCAGCAGTCCGATGATCTCGGGGCGGACCGACACCGCGATTGCCTGCCCGACGCCCGCCTGGTCAGGCAATACGCAGCGCAGCGCCGCCCCATCTGTTAGCCGCACCAAGCCGGAACCCACATCCTCCACCACGCCATGCAACAAATTGGTGGTGCCGACGAAGCCGGCGACGAAGGCGTTGCTGGGCCGGAAATAGATCTCGCGCGGAGAACCCATCTGCACGATGCGGCCGCGGTTCAGCACCGCGATGGTGTCCGACATTTCCAGCGCCTCGGCCTGGTCGTGGGTGACATAGACCGTGGTGATGCCCAATTGGCGTTGCAGCCGCTTCAGCTCATTGCGCATCCCCTCGCGCAACGCCGCGTCCAGATTGCTCAGCGGCTCGTCCAGCAGCAGCAGCTTCGGCTGGCGGACGATGGCGCGGGCCAGCGCCACGCGCTGCTGCTGGCCGCCGGAAAGCTGGGTCGCCGAGCGCGCGCCGAATCCATCGAGATCGACGCTGCTAAGGGCGTCGCCGACCAGGCGCTTGGTCTCCTCGCGGCTGTAGGCGCGGTCTTTGGCCACGCGCAGCGGAAAGGCGACGTTCTCGAACACGCTCATATGCGGCCAGATGGCGTAGGACTGGAACACCATGCCGATCTCGCGCCGGTTCAACGGCACGGAAATGCCGCGCGCGGCGTCGAAGAACACATCCCGCCCGACGGCGATGCTGCCGGCATCCGGCTCCTCCAGCCCGGCGATGCAGCGCAGCGTGGTGGTCTTGCCGCAGCCGCTGGGGCCGAGCAGGGTGAAGAACGTCCCCGGTTCCAGGCTGAACGACGCATCCTGGATGCCGCCGGCGACGCCATCGCCGGTGTTGCGGTACAGCTTGCTCAGTCCTGAAACCAATAGCGAAGGGGGTGTCGCGCTCATGCCAGTCAATGTCCGAAGGCCCCGCCGCCCTGGCGGCGCAGGGTGAGGTAGAACAGGCTGGCGCCGACCGTCATCAGCAGGGTCCAGATCAGGCCGAGCGCGCTCAGTTCGCCGCCCTGGCCGTTGGTCCACATTTCGAACATGGCGACCGACATGACCTGCGAGGTCGGTCCGGCCAGCAGGATGGCCATCGAGAGTTCCTTCGATGCGATCAGGAAGATGAACAGCCACGCGGAGACGATGGCCGGCGACAGCAGCGGCGCCACCACGAAGCGCAGACGCTGCGCCACCGTCGCACCGGCCACACCCGCCGCCTCCTCCAGTTCGCGATGGATTTGCAGCACGCCGGCATAGCTGTAGCGCAACCCGTACGGCATGTAGCGCACCACGTAGGCGATGCAGATCAGCCAGAGCGTGCCGTAGATCGGCACCGGCAGGGCCAGCGCCAGCTCCATCATCGCCAGCCCCAGCACGATGCCGGGAAACACCAGCGGCATGGTGGCAAGCTGGTCCAGCACGCCCCCGCCAGGACGCCGCCGCGCCGCCAGCCAGCCGGCCAGCAGGGTCAGCAGCACGGCGATGGTCGCGGCGCCGGCGGCGACGATCAGCGTGTTGATCCCGAGTTGCAGAAACGGCGGCGAGCCCAGCACGACGGCGAAATGCTTGGTGGTCAGCAATGGCAGGAATTTCAGCCGCATCGGCCGCACGAACGGCAGCAGCGATGTCCAGACCAGCGCCAGCAAGGGCAGCAGCAGGATGATGACGAAGTTGAACCCGATCAGCCCGCCCGCCGCCCAGCGCCAGCGTCCGAGATTGAACGGGCGGGGCCGGTAGCCCTTGCCGGTGACACTGGCATAGCGTTCCGCGTGACGGGTGATCCGGCCATAGAAATACAGCAGCACCGCGACCATGGCCAGCATCAGCACCGCGAAGGCGCTGGCGTGGCCCATCTGCGGCGGGGTCTGGGTCACGCTGGTGTAGATGTCGGTGGTCAGCAGCCGAACGTGTCCGGGCATGCCGATCAGCACCGGCACATCGAAGGATTCGAGGTTGCGGATGAACACGAACAGCGCCATCGCCAGGATCGCCGGCCCCGCCAGCTTGATCGAGATGCGCCAGATGGTGGCAAACACCGAAGCGCCGCTCATGCGCGCGGCTTCCTCCATCTCCGCATTGGCGGCGCGGAAATTCGCCGACAGCATCAGGAACACCAGCGGCGACCAGAGGAAGCCCTCTACCAGGACCATCCCCCAGAGCGAGAACACGTTGAACAGCATGTCGGTATTGCCGGTGATCGAGCGGTAGGCGTCGTTGAACGGCCCATTGCGGCCGAACAGATACAGCCAGGCGCTGACATACAGAATATACGGCGTGCCGAGAGAGACGATGGTAGTAAGATACGCCAGCGGTTTCAGCGGCGCGTTGGTCCGCTCCACCACCCAGGCCAGGATGCCGCCGAACAGCAACGATACCAGTGTGGCGGAGACGGCGAACAACACCGAGTTGGCCGTGCTGGTCAGCAGGGTCTGATCGGCAAACAGCCTGGTGAAATGCTCGAGCGTCCAGGCGCCGCTCGATCCGTCCGGGTTGGCGAGCGTCAGGCTGCCGCGGATCAGCATCCAGACCGGCGGCAGCACCAACGCCGCCAGCACCAGGATCAAACCCAGCGCCAGCGGCAGGAAGGGATTTTTCGCCAACCGGGCCGTGGCGCTCACTTCTTCAGCAGCGCGTCGGCGATACGGGTCCATTCCGGCAGATTTTGCGCCTGCTCGATCGTCATCTGGGTGGATCTGAATTTCCCGAACGACGGCTTCAAAGTCGGATCCTTCGCCTGCACGAAGTGGTTTCCTGGCAAATAGTCGTTGTCACGGAACAAGGTCTGGCCCTCGCGCGACAGCAGAAACTCGGCCAGCAGCCGGGCGGCATTCGGGTGCGGCGCGTCCTTCAGGATTTGCAGATAGTTGAAGGATTCAACCACCGGCTCCATCTTTATCCAGGCGCAGGGCGCGCCCTGAGCGGCGCTGATCACCGCATGGTAATTGATGATCATCAGCCCGATCGGATACTGCCCGGCGATCACCTGATCCAGCACCACGCGCTGCGACGCCGGCACGTAGACCAGATTTTGTTCCCCCAGGCGGCGGAGGAATTCCATCCCGTCCTTCTTCCCCATGCCGGTCAGGATGGTGCCGACCAGGCCGGGCGGGCCGTTCACCGTGGGATCGGTGGTGATCGCCATCTTGCCGCGCCATTTCGGGTCCAGCAGGTCCTGGAAGGTTTTCGGCGCGTCCTTTTCCGCCACCATCTCGGTGTTGTAGCCGGTGGTGTAGACATAGGAGTTGACCGTGGTCCAGGTGCCGGCGGGGTCGCGCATATCGGGGTCGTAGTCGGCGGCGTTCTCGGTGGCGTAGGCCGCCACCATCGAACGCGGGATCGAGGCGAAGATGCCCGACGATCCGTCGAACACATCGGCGACCAGCTTGCCGGCGCGGCTTTCGTTGCTGATCTTCAGCACGATCTCGCCGACGGTCTGGCGCGAATACTGCACATTGATGCCGGGGTATTTCTTCATGAACGCCTCGGCGGCCGGGCGCACCAGCTGGTTGACGATCAGGGTGGAATACCAGACCACCGTGCCTTCCTGCCGCGCCGCCGCGATCAGCCCGGGATCGATGGCCCGCGCCGTGCGGGGCAGCGATGCCGCCAGCGGCAGCGCCAGGGCGCCGCCCAATGCGGCCCGGCGACCGAGTGATTGCTGCATGTTGTTTCCCCTCTTGCCCGCACGCGACCATGCGGGATTGCNNGCTACAGCGGCAGTTTGGCCTGTCGGCTCGGCTTGCCGTCGGCTTCGGCGCGGGCGCGTACCTCGCCGTCGGCGAAGCGCAGCTTCAGCGCCGTTCCCGGCGCGATGGCCGCTGCGCTGGTCAACGGGCAGCCGGCGAAATCCGATACCAAGGCATAGCCGCGCGCCAGCACCGCCAGCG
>PKWQ01000114.1:13726-13907 GCA_003133265.1 Acetobacteraceae bacterium | reverse complement strand
CGTGGTGACCCGCTTGCCGGCGATGCCACCGACCTCCTGGCCGCACGCATAGACCGGCGCGCCGTCCACCAGCACCATGCAGCTGCCGCACTGTTCCAGCCCGCAGCCGTAGCGCGAGCCTTTCAGGTCCAGTTCGTTGCGCAGCACGTCGAGCAGCGGCACCGTCGCCGCCGCCGCGACC
>PKWQ01000114.1:0-13708 GCA_003133265.1 Acetobacteraceae bacterium | reverse complement strand
GCCGCAAGGCGTAAAACCCGCCCAGGCTCTAATCGTCGCTGGATAAAAGTTCACCAGCAGGTCATATTGTTATGGTAACTGAAAATTGACGGGGGAGGATTCGATGGTCGATAGTTCCGATTCGGCATCTGCCTGGGGCGCAGCCAATCCGGTTTCCCCCGGCCCGCCCGTTCGACATTCCTATCCCCTGGCAGTGCGCGATCCCTCGCTGAGTGTCGCGATCGGGCTGATGATGCGCAGCCTGCCCTATGCCATCGCACGGTTCGGCATGCTGATGGTCGCGTCGGTCGCCACGCTCATCTGGCTGATCGTCATGATCGGAGGGGCGACCTGGCTCGGCAACCACATCGCGTCGGTCTTTGGTTTGGTCTGGTTCATCATGTGTCTGGCGGCAGGCGGCTTCATCTGGGCGACGGCGATCCGTTACGTGCTCCATTTGATCGAATGCGGCCATGTCGCGGTCCTCACCGAACTGATCACCAAGGGGTCGATTGGCAATGGCAGCGAATCGATGTTCGCCTATGGCAAACGCGTGGTCACCGAACGGTTCGCCGAAGCCAATGTGCTGTTCGGTCTGAATGCGCTGGTGCGCGGGATCATTCAATCCTTCCATCAGACGCTGGATTGGATTTCGGACATGTTTCCGATCCCGGGGCTGACATCGGTCGCGACAGTGATCAACATCATCCTCAAGGCCGCGACGCGCTATCTGGATAAGGTGATCTTCTCCTATAATCTGGCCAGGAACGATGGCGACCCGTGGCAGAGCAGTCGCGACGGGCTGATTTATTACGCCCAGAATGCCAAGCCGGTGCTGAAGACCGCGATCTGGTCGGTGATCCTGGAGCGGGGACTGAGCATCATTCTGTGGCTGATGCTGCTGGCGCCGGCCGGTCTGATTACCCTGGCGCTGCCGCAGTCGATGCGCGAATTCGGCGGGCTGATGACGATCCTGGTGGCGCTGATGGTCGTGGGCTCGCTGCGTGCCGCCATCATCAAGCCACTGTTCCTGATCATGATGATGGTGCGGTTCCACAGCGTGATCGAAGGTCAGGCGATCAACCCGGAATGGGATGAGCGGCTTTCGGCGATGTCGTCGAAATTCCGCGATCTCGGTCGGGATGCCGCAGCAGCGATGGGCCAGTCCCGCTGGGCGAAAGGGTGGCGTCCTGGCGTGTGAGTGGCGTCGAAGGGTTTCCCCAGGCGTGCTTCACCGTCGGACTTCCATTGGGAACGGCGGCACCATCGAGGGCGCGCAGTGCAGCGGCAGCGGCCTGGCCGATGAACTCGGCCAGGCGGTACCTCGGGTCGTCGGCGCCGCGAAGGTTCAGGCCTTCACCAGCGGACAGCCACCCTCATTCAGCGGACGGAATGCGTCGACACCCGGGATGGTCTCGACCACCTCCAGCAGGTCCCATTCGCCGTGCGACTCGGCCGGCTTCTTGGCGCGCAGCAGGAACATCTCGCGGATCACGCGCCCGTCGATCCGCAGCTGGCCGTTGCGGGTCATGAAATCATTGATCGGGATCTGCCGCATTTTCTCCATCACCGGCCCGGCGGCATCGGTGCCGGCGGCCTGGATCGCCTTCAGGTAGTGTGTCACGGCGCCCCATGTGCTGGCCTGGTACGCGGTCGGCGGTCGGTTCTTGTGCTGCTTGGCGAATCGGGCGGCGAACGCGCGCGACGGCGCGTCATAGTCCCAATAGTATGGCTGACTGAAAACCATGCCCTGCGCCGCCTGCAACCCCAGCGCATGGATATTGCTCAGCGTGCAGTTCAGCGCCGCCGGCACGACGCCGCGGCGGATCAGCCCGAACTCACCCATCTGCTTGACGATGTTGACGAAGTCGGCGCCGCCCGCGGCGATGCCGACGGCCTGCGCGCCGGACGTAGTCGCCCATCCCCTGCTGGTCGGTGAACACGCCGGACATGTCGTCCAGCACGCCGATCTTCACCACGCCGTCGGAGATCGCGGCGGCAGCGGCGGCGCGGCGCGGGCGGAGCAGGCTGGCCATCGGCAAGGCAGCGGCGCCGGCGAGAAGGGTTCTACGGTTCATCATGTGACCTCCCAGGTCGATCGTGTTGTTTCTTTGTTCGGCTGTCGTTTCGAGGACGTTAAATGGACAATCCGGCGGCGGCGAGCGCCTTGAGGAAATTCGGCTCCGGCTGCGGCAGCGGCGGCAATTCCCAGCTGCCGGTGCCGATCGGGCGGATGTCGCGCTCCACCGGAACCTCGATCAGATAGGGCCGGTTGGCGGCGATCCCGGTGGCGATCGCGTCCTCCAGCTCGCTGGCGTGGGTGATGGTGTGGGAGGCGACGCCGAAGGATTTGGCGAGTGCTGCGAAATCCGGGCTGTAGAGTTCCCGGCTGTTGTCATACTGGAAGCTGGTCCCCAGTTCGCGCCCGGCGAACATGCCGTGCTGGATGTCGCGGATCGCGCAATATCCTTGGTTGTTCCACACCACCCAGACCACCGGGATGTCGTATTCCACCGCGGTCGCCAGCGCGTGCGGCGTCATCAGGAACGAGCCGTCGCCAACCACGGCGACGCACGGACGATCCGGCGCCGCGAGCTTGGCGCCGAGAATGCCGGACGTCGCGAAGCCCATCGCCGCGAAGCCCCAGGAATGTATCAACTGTCGCGGGCGCAGCGCGTCGAACAACTGGATGATCCAGTTGTGGTGCACGCCGACATCGCTGGCGATGATCGCGTTCTCCGGCACCGCCCGCGACAGCGCCCGCATCAACCGTTCCGGGCGCAACGGCATCTGGTCGGATGTCGCCAGCCCGCTCTGATACTTGTTCCACACATCCCGCCCGTGGCGCAGCCGGTTCAGCCATGCGTCCCGACGTGCGGGGGCCGCACCGGTCCGGGCGCGGAGCAGCCCGTTCATGAACGACAGGCTGGCGCGGGCGCAGCCGAGGATGGGAAGCTCGGCCGGATAGTTGCGGCCCAGCTCGCTCGGGTCGATGTCGATCTGGATCAGCCGCGATGGCGGGATCGACAGCGTATAGCCGTCCAGCCAGGCGCTGGTGGCGCGATCGTCGAAGGTAAAGCCCAGCGCCAGGATGACGTCGGCGTTCTTGGTCGCGTCATTCGCCGCATAGGTGCCGTTGCGCCCGATCGATCCCAAAGCGAGGTCATGCCGCTCGTTGATCGAGCCCTTGCCGTTCGGGCTGGTAACGACAGGAATTCCCATGAGCTCGGCGAATTCCTGCAACACCGGCGCGGCTTCCGCCAGCATCACCCCCTGCCCGGCGATGATCACCGGCCGCTCCGCCGCCAGCAGCAGCTCCAGCGCCGTCGTCAGCGCCTGCGGGTTGCCGGGCGCGCCGTTGATGGCGCGCGTCACCGCCTGCGGCGGCGCCACCACCGCCTCTTCGACAAAGACGTTGAGCGGCACATCGATATTCACCGGGCCGGGCCGGCCGGACAGCATCAGCTCCCAGCCCTGGCGCACCGCCAGCGGCACCATGTCCACCCGCGTCGGCTGATAGCTGCGCTTGACGTAGGGACGGATCACCGAGGGGAAATCCCCCTGGTAGTAGCGACCGGTTTCCTGGAACGGGCTCCGGTTGAACTGGCTGGTCGGCACATTGCCGGTGATGGCGAAAAACGCCGAGCTGTCCATCATCGCCGCGGCCAGCGCCATCACCAGGTTGGCCGAGCCGGGACCACAGGAGGTGAAGGTGGCCACCGGCTCGTGGCGAACCTTGAAATACGCATCCGCCATATGGCCGGCGGTCTGCTCATGGTGGACCGAGATCGTGCGGATACGGTTCTGCGCCTTGAACGCGGAATCCAGGAAGCCGACATTGCCGTGGCCGCTGACGCCAAACAGGTAGGGAACTTTCTGGCGGACCAGGAAGTCCACAATAATGTCCGCACCGTTCATCAGTGCGCGTTCGCTGCTGTTCATGGCCGTCCTCCGTCGTTCTGTAGGCGTGTCTTTGAAGCGTCGCGCCGCTCAGGCGGCGCGCGTATGTGGTCCGTGCATCGAAGGACTGCCCAGCATCCGGGAAATCCGCGCCGCCGTGGCCTTGACCAGCGGCGTCAGTAACGCGATCCGCTCGGCATCCATCCGCGCCGCCGGCGCGGAGACCGCGACACAGGCACAGGGCCGGCCGGCGTGATCGGTGATCGGCGCACCGAGGCAGCGCAAGCCGATTTCCATCTCTTCGTCGTCCAGCGCCCAGCCCTGCGCGCGCGCCTGGTGCAGCGCTTCGCGCAGCGCCGCCGGCTCGGTGATGGTGCGCGGCGTAAAGCGGGGCAGGCCGCGGCCGATGAAGGCATCGAGCTCGGCGTCCGGCAGATGCGCCAGCAGCACCTTGCCCAGGGCGGACGCATGTGCCGGCGTGCGCTTGCCGACAAAAGCGTGCATGCGGATCAGCCTGGCGCCGTCCACCGCCTGCACGCAGATCGCCTCGCTATCGTAGAGGATGCCGACATGCACCGTCTCACCGGTCTCGCGCGCCAGATCCTGCAACGGGGGCAGCGCCTGCCAGCGTAGCTGCTCATGGCTGATAGCGGCCGAGCCCAGCGTGTGGAAGCGCATGGCGAGCGAATAGCGGCCGGTTTCCGGGTCTTTCTGGAGGTAGCCGAACTCCTCGATGGTGTGGAGGATACGAAACACCGTCGGCTTGCTCTGCCCCAAATCGGCGGCGAGTTCGGCCAGGCTCCAGCTTTTCTGCCGAGTGAAACAGTCCATCACCTCAAGCCCCTTGCGCAGGGAGGCGAGAAGGTAGGGGTCGCGTGGCCTGTCATCGTCGTTTCGCATAACGGAATTAACACCGTATTTCTGTAACGGCGTACCGTATAGCGGAATATCCGCGTTGCCAATATCCGCCTAACGCAGCGATGGCGCGTGGCGGAGACGAAGCTGAAAGATATTGCCGGAAAACAATGGGCGGCTTGGAACAACCGATACCCATTGAAAGAATTGGTCGGAGCGGCGGGATTCGAACCCACGACCCCCAGTCCCCCAGACTGATGCGCTACCAGACTGCGCTACGCTCCGACCGTGCCGCGGTCATGCGACCGTGCGAGGAAGGTTCGTTTAGCAGTGCCGGGCCGCCGCGGCAACGGCGGTTGTGGCCAGTGCCTGATCCGCCCCCCTCGCCCGATAACAGCCCCTCAGCCCAGCAGAGCGCGTAGCGCCTCCAACTCGCTCAGGGTCTCGGTCAGCAGGGCACGCAGGCGTTCGGCCTCGGGGTCGGGCTTCGCCGTTCGGGCCGACGTTCGGGGCGCGGGAGACGCGCTGGCCGAGGGTGGCAGCATCACGCCCGGCGTGGGCAACAGCGTGTCGAACAGCGGCAGGGCGGCGGGCGGCGCGGCGGCGGGCGCCTCGGGTTGCGCCGCCTGGGCGGTGGCGGATGCTGTCGGCTCCTCGGCGTCGCGGTCCTCGGGCGACGGCGGCGGAATGTTATCGGACAGCTTGCCGCCGCCCTCGCGCAGGAGCCGTTGCACGCCCTTGATCGTATAGCCCTGAATATACAGAAGATCGGAGACGCGCCGCAGCAGCGTGATGTCGTCCGGGCGGTAGTAGCGCCGTCCACCACCGCGCTTCAGCGGCTTCACCTGCGGGAATTTCGTCTCCCAGAACCGCAGCACATGCTGCGGGATGTGAAGTTCGTCCGCCACTTCGCTGATCGTACGAAAAGCGCTTGGCGCCTTCTTCGCCTTGGCGCGGCCACCGGGCGCGTCATCCGCCGGCCCGCCAACGCCCCGGCCGCTCATTCGTCGTCACTCGAGCCGGACGGTGCCTGGCCATTGGCGCGGGCCTTCAAGACGTGGCTCGGCCTGAATACCAGCACCCGGCGCGGCAGGATCGGCACTTCCTCGCCGGTCTTCGGGTTACGGCCGATCCGGCGGCCCTTCTGGCGCACTGAAAACGTACCGAACCCGCTGATTTTAACGGATTCTCCGGCTTCCAATGCCGCGGAGACCCGCTCCAGCACAGTCTCCAGCAGGTCCGCGGATTCGTTCCGCGAGAGCCCGACCTGCGCGTAGATCATTTCAGCCAAATGGGCGCGTGTGACCGTGTTCATGCCCAGACGCTAGGCAGCGGCGTCGCCTACGTCAAGAACGAACCCACATAAAATCGATCAGGATCAGCGCGTTGCGGCAAAATATCCGCTGGCAGCACGATCGAACTATATCCGGACCAACGCCGACCCCCAGGTCAGCCCACCGCCGAGTGCCTCCATCAGCACCAGATCGCCCGATTTTATGCGGCCGTCGGCGAGCGCCTCGGCAAGCGCCAGCGGAACCGAGGCGGCGGAGGTGTTGGCGTGACGGTCGACCGTGATCACCACCCGCTCCGCCGGCAGGCCGAGCCGCCTGCCCATCGCCTCGATGATGCGGAGGTTAGCCTGATGCGGCACCAGCCAGTCGATGTCGGCCGTGGTCAGGCCGTTGGCGCTCAGCGCCTCTTCCACCGCGCCGGCAAGACGGATGACGGCGTGGCGGAACACTTCCTTGCCGTTCATCACCAGCGTCCCCGGCAGGTCGCGCCGGCCTACCGAGCCATTGACATACAGAATGTCGCCCAACGTGCCCTGGGCATGCAAATGCGTCGACAGCACGCCGCGGTCGGCGCTGCCATAGCCTTCGCCGGCTTGCAGGAACACCGCCCCCGCGCCGTCGCCGAACAGCACGCAGGTGGCGCGGTCCTTCCAGTCCAGGATGCGCGAATAGACCTCGCTGCCGATCACCAGCACCCCGTGCGCGTTGCCAGTGCGGATCATGCTATCGGCCACCGACAGGCCGTAGATGAAGCCTGAGCATGCCGCCGACAGATCGAAACCGAAGCCGCGCGTCACACCGAGTTCGGCCTGGATGCGCACCGCCGTCGCGGGAAATGCCTGATCGGGGGTGGATGTGCCGACAATGATCGCGTCGACATCATCCGGTCCCGCCCCGGCATTCGCCAACGCCTCGCGCGCGGCCCGAGTGCCCATGAAGCAGGCGGTCTCATGCGGCGCGGCCAGATAGCGCTGGCGGATGCCGGTGCGCTCGCGGATCCAGGTATCGGATGTATCGATTTGCGCGGCCAGCTCGTCGTTGCTGACCAGGCGCTCGGGCAAATAGCCGCCGGCGCCGGAGAGGATGGAACGAATGGGCATCTGTAACCTATTGCGCCGTGGCGAGGCGTGGGGCGCCCCTGCCGGTTTTGTCGCTGCCGGCCCGGTCCCGTTGCAGCTTGCCGAGATCAGCGATCTTGCTCATGCCCTCGCGAATGTGGTCGTTGAAGCGATGGACCACCATGTCCATCGCCACATCGACGGCATGCGCGAAACCCTGGGCGTCGGTGCCGCCGTGCGATTTCACCACGACCCCGTTCAATCCGAGCATCACCGCGCCGTTGTAGCGGCGGGGATCGAGCCATTCGCGCAGCCGGTCCAATCCCGGACGCGCCAGCAGGTAGGCGAGCTTGGCGGCGATGGAGCTGGAGAACACCTGGCGCAGCAGATCGCCGATCAGCTTCAGCGCCCCCTCGCCGGTCTTCAGCGCCACATTGCCGGTGAAGCCGTCGGTCACGATCACGTCGGTGGTGCCGGCGGCGATGTCGTGCCCCTCGACGAAGCCATGGAACTGCGGGGCGATGTGGCTCTCGCGCAGAATATCGGCCGCCAGCCGCACCCGGTCGTCGCCCTTCAGCTCCTCGGAGCCGACATTGAGCAGGCCGATCGTGGGCGCGGTCAGACCGAGCACGGTGCGGGCGAACACGTCGCCCATGACGGCGAATTCCACCAGGTTGCGCGCGTCGCAGACCACGTTGGCGCCGAGGTCGAGCATGACCACGTCGCCACGGGCCGAGGGACCGATGGCCGCCATAGCCGGCCGGTCGATGCCCGGCAGGGTCTTGATGAAAATCTTGGCCAGCGCCAGCAGCGCGCCGGTGTTGCCGGCGGAGACCACCCCCGACGCCTCGCCCGCCGCCACCGCATCGATGGCGACGCGCATGGACGATTGGCGCATGCGCAGCGCCGCGGTCGGCTTCATGTCGCCCGCGATCGCGTCCGGGGCGTGGCGCACGGTGCAGGCCTTGGCGGCGCGCGCGTACCGCTCCAGCAACGGCCGCAGCCGCGGCTCGTCGCCCACCAGCAGGAACCGGGCGGCGGGGTGCCGCTCGGCCGCGATCGACAGGCCGGCCACAATGATATCGGGGGCATGATCGCCCCCCATGGCATCGACAGCCAGCGTGAAGCTCGCGCTCATAGCGGGAAGGCCGGCACGGCAGGCCTCCGCGTCAAGCACACGGGCACCAAGCCCATTGGTCTCAGGCCCGGACAGCGCCCTTCAGCGCCTTGCCAGCGGCAACGACCTCGCGGCCGTCGTAATGGCCGCAGTGGCTGCACACATGGTGCGGCCGCTTCAGCTCGCCGCAGTTCGGGCACTCGGCATGCGCCTCGGCGCTCAAGGCAAGATGGCTGCGACGCATACCCGCCCGCGAAGGCGAGGTTTTTCTCTTGGGAACGGCCATGGGACAGCGCCCCTCCGGTCTGCGTGACGCCGACACGCCCGACATGGGCGGTTGGGGCGTTCACTGAATGGCAATAACGCGAGCGGGGCGTCTAGCAGAGGGGAGCACCCCCGGCAAGGGATCGCACCACAGAACGGCCATTCTAGTTCTTCTGCCGCAGCGCGGCGAGCCGCGCGAACGGGGAATTCTCGGCATCGGGAGCCATTTCCGGCAGTTCCGCCCCGGGCTTGCGCGGATAGGGGTCGAGCGCCAGCGCCAGTTGCTCCACCGCCGCCTCGCCCAGATCGATCGTGCCGCCGCTATAGGGGATCTCGTCCTCCGATTCGGGGTCCGAATCGTCGGATTCAGTGCCCTCGGGCACGAAGCCAACGGAGAACCGCTCATCGATCTCCACCTCGAAATCATCGAGGGTGATCACGCAGGTCCGCACCACGCGGGCTTTCAGGCGCCCCGCCGCGGCCACCCGGCCGCCGGGATGGGTGTGCAGGCGGAACCGGCAGGACAACCGCAGCACCGCCGGCAGCAGCAACCGCACGGCCAGGGCCGCGCATTCCGCGCTACTCGCCTCTATATCGGCCACATGGCCCACCGGCTCGATCCGGTCCAACGGCAGGGGCCGATGGAATTCCGCCTGGATCGCTTCGGTGCTCATTGGCAAGCCGCCTCGGCGGGCAGGAACCGCGCCTCGCCCCTGGCCAGCGCGCCGCTTTGCTGGTCCGCCAGATAGGCGTCCTGGGCACGGACCAGCCGCGCCAGTGTCTCCGCCGCGCCCTCGGGCGGGGATTCGCCGCGCCAGATATTGCGCGCCAGCGCTGCGGCGAGCGGTGCCTGTCCGGTTTCGGCCATCGCCGCGGCATAGGCGGCGGAGCGGCCGTGAAACGCCTCCCACATGGCACGCACGCGCTTGCCGACGGTCATGTCTCCCACGCCTAGTTCGCGCAGGTTGATGTCCATGTCGGAAAACATCGCATCGAACACCGCCTGGGCCAGGGCGGCGTCGGGCGCGGCACCGGGCCCGGATTCGCGCTGCAACCGGCGGATCAGCAGGAAAGCGTGCAGGCCGACCAGATCGAACCGCCCGTCCAGCGTATCCGGCACGCCGATCGTGGTGTACAGATAGGGCTCGCGCGCCGCGGCGACCGCGGTGCCATATAGCGTGAACCCGGCCCTCTCGTGCCTTCCCCACCGCGATAGCCCTAGAAACGACGCCAACGCCGACATGCTATTCCGCCCTGAAATTGCCGCCAAAGGCACGCTGCCCTGCCGCCGGCCGCTGCGTCGTGATTGACACGGCCCGGCCATCGTGAGACCCCCTTCACATAGCGCGTCGGCTCCCCCGGTCAATCGAAAGCGACTGGACGGCGCCCTGCCTTTCTAGATTTCCATGGCCTTCATTGCTTCCCGAGGACGCCAAGCGTGCAGAGTTCCCCTCTCTCTCCCGACCGCCCACACCATCGAGCGCCCGGTATCCTATCGATACTGCTCGCCTGCGCCCTGCTGGCCGGTTGCAGCCTGATCGAGTCACCGCCACAGATGCGCGGCAACCGCGTCGATCTCGACGTGCTGAAGGAGCTGATCCCTGGCACCTCCTCGCGCGCCGACGCCACCGCGCTGCTCGGCTCGCCGACCGCCAAGGCGACCTTCGACGACAATATCTGGCTCTATATCGGTGAGGTGACCCAGTCGCGCATCGGTCGCACCCAGGCGGAGATCAGCCAGGACGTGATCGTGCTCGCCTTCGACGACAAGGGCGTGCTGCAAAGCATCAAGCATGTGAACCAGGACGATTCCGTCCCGGTCTCCATGGTCAGCCGCGCAACCCCCTCGCCGGGCAGCGAGGCATCGTTCATGCAGCAGCTGTTCGGCAATGTCGGCCGCTTCTCCGCCGCGTCCATGCCGGGCGGCTCCGGCCCGAGCGGCGGGGCGCCGAACGCCGGCAGCGGCCCCTGATCGCCTGATCCCGCCCCCGGCACGCGGGGGGTTGGATCAATCAGGTCGAAACCTCCGGCACCAGCCGATGGCGCGCCGCGAAGTGCCACAGCACCAGCGCCGTCGCTATGGCGAGCGGCGGCAGGACGGTGAAGTTCAGCGCGTTCCAGCCGAACGTGGCATGCACGAAGCCCGACATCAGCGCCGTTATCGCCACCGTGCCGAACACCATGAAGTCGTTGGTGGCCTGCACCCGGACCCGTTCATGCTGGGCGTGCGCGGTGGCCAGCAGCGCCGTGGCGCCGACGAACATGAAATTCCAGCCGATGCCCTGCACCGCCATCGAGACCAGGAACGTCTCGTAATACGACCCGAACGCCAGATTGATCGCCGGGCAGCCCAGGATGAAGGCCGCCCCCAGACATATCACCCGGTGCGTGCCGAAACGCTGGATCAGCCGTCCAGTCAGGAAGCCCGGCAGATACATGCCGATGACGTGCCAGCGGATCACGTCGGAGCTTTCGTTCACCGAGTAGCCGCACAGCATCATCTGCAATGGCGTGGAGGCCATCAGCAGATTCATCGTGCCGAACGCGACCATCCCCGTGACGGCCGCGACGACGAAGGTCGGCCGGGCCAGGATGTCGCGCAGCGGCAGCGGGGCGGAGCGCCGATGCTCGACCCCCGGCAGCCTGATGATCGTCAGCAGCAGCGCGCAGGTCGCCGGCAGCGCCATCAGCCAAAAATAGGTGGCCATGAAGGTGAAGCCGGGGATCATGTCCTTGGTGTGCTTGACGATCTCCGGGCCGAGGATCGCGGCCAGCACCGGCCCCGTCATCACCAGCGCGATGGCGCGCGGCCGCAACGCCGGCTCCACCAGTTCGGCGGCGGCGAAGCGCATGTGCTGGGCGACGCCATAGCCCAGGCCGGCCGGCACGGCGCCGAGGCAATAGAGCGGGAAGCTCTGTTCATAGACCCCCAGCGCGAAGACCAGGCAGCCGACGACGGAACCCATGCATCCCATCAGGAACCCTGCGCGCCGGCCGAAACGCGCGAAGATCATGCTTGCCGGGATGGATGAGGCCATGGTGCCGGCCATCTGGACCGCCATCGGCAGCGTGTTCAGCGCCTTGTCGACCGCGAGCGAATGGCCGATCAGCGCGGCCATCGCCACCTGACCGATCATCACCGCGTTCATCACCGCCTGGCAGAAGAACAGAAGCCATACGTTACGATTCATACATTTCCCTGGTCATACGTTTCCCTGGCGCCACGCTTCGCCCGCGCGGTCCTTTTTCTTAGAAATGGCTCCAGCCGGCCGTGGAGATGCGAAGCGGCAGCCCATCCGGGCCAATGACGTCTACGGACGGCGCGCCAGGAACGAAACCGCCAATCCGTGTGACCTGGATTGCGGCACGCGCCGCCGCCGCGATCAATGCCGGCTCGCGCCCGGGCGGCACCGCCAGCAGCAGTTCGTAATCGTCCCCGCCGGTCAGACAGGTGGCAAGCCACGCCGGCCCAGCGCCGCGCGCCTGCGGCGAGAGCGGCATCAGGGCAGCCTCGATCCGCGCCGCCACACCGCTGGCGCGGCAGATATGCGAGAGGTCCTGCACCAGCCCGTCCGAGACATCCATCGAGGCCGAGGCAATCTCGCCTATCGGCAGCCCGAGCCGCGGACGCGGCAGCCGGTAGCGGTCCAGCAGATAGCCCGTCGGATCGGCAAGCTTCCCCTGCGCCACCGCGAGCCCGAGCGCCCCGTCGCCGATGGTGCCGGTAACCCAGATGCCATGCCCTGCCCGCGCTCCGGCCCGACTCGGCGCCCCGCCCGGCGCGACATGGCCGATGAGGGTCAGCGACAGGTTGATCGGGCCAGGGGTCGAGGTGGTGTCGCCGCCGAGCAGCGTGACACCGAATTCTTGCTGGTCCTGCGCCAACCCGGCGGCAAAGCCGGCGAACCAGCCGTCCGGCGTGCCGCGCGGGACGGAAACGCTGATCAGATAGCCGAGCGGGGTCGCCCCCTTGGCGGCGATGTCGGAGAGATTGACCCGCAGCAGCTTGCGCCCGATCGTCTCCGGCGGGTCGTCGGGCAGGAAATGCACCCCGCCCACGATCGCATCGACCTTCAGCACCAGATCCCGCCCCGGCGGCGGCGCAATCACCGCGACGTCGTCGATGAGATCACGCGCGCCCGGCCCCGCGAGCGGACGGAAATGCCGCGCGATCAGCGCGAATTCGGCGGGCAACGCGGAGTCCGCTTCGGTCACGCCGGCTGTTTCAGATCGTCCCCGTCGGCGGACGGCTCAGCCGGGGGACAGGCATCCTGGGGAAACTCCCCGGCCCGCAGCAGCCGCGCGAGCCGGTTCAGCACGCCGTTGGCCATGCGCGGTTCGTCGCCGGAGAAGAAGCCGTGCGCGACGTCCAGATACTCATTGATCACCACCTTGGCCGGCGGCCCGTCGCTCATCCCGAGTTCCGCCGCACCCGCGCGCAGCACCGCCCGCAGCACCGGGTCCAGGCGCGCCAGCGGCCAGTCGGCGGGCAGCGCCTCGACCAGCATGCGCTCGATCGTCTCCTGCTGCGTCACCGCCGCGCGAACGATGCGCGCGAACAGCGGCACCAGCGCATCCGGCACGCGCCCGTCCTCGAAACCACCGGTGCCGGGCAGTTCGCCCAGGCGATGGCGGACGAACTGGTCGATCACGGTCTCGGCATTGTCGCCGGCCTGCTCGCTCTGGAACAGCGCCTGCACCGCCGCCAGGCGCGAGGCGGTACGCGCGCGCGCCGTGGGTTTCGCCTTGCCGGCCGACTTGCTCATCACGCGGCCCCCAGATGGCGCGCGGCATTGATCTGCAACAACGCGGCGGCGGCGGCCTCCGCACCCTTGTTGTACCCGTCCTGGCCCGACCGCGCGCGCGCCTGCTCGATCGTGTGGACCGTGAGCAATCCCGTCCCGGTGGCAATCCCGTATTGCAGCGCCAGATTCATCATCCCCTGCATCGTCGCATGGCAGATGAAGTCGTAATGGTCGGTCTCGCCCTTGAGGATGCAGCCGAGCGCCACGAAACCGTCGAACCGTTTGCTGCCACGCAACGCGATGCGGATCGCCTGCGGCAGCTCATAGGCACCGGCGACGTCCAGCACCTCGAACGTCGCGCCGGCCTGGCGCAGGATGCGCGACGCACCGTCCAGCAGGCCGTCCACCACCTCGCGGTAATAGGGCGCGCGCACGATCAGCAGATGCGGCGCGGCGCCGATCACGGCGGGTGCGGCGGGCAGTTCGGCGTCGGCGGTG
>PKWQ01000064.1 GCA_003133265.1 Acetobacteraceae bacterium | reverse complement strand
GACTTTTGCCACTGTTACACTTTATGGGCGGGGTCAATGTTGGGCGCGATTTCACACCTTCACGGCCAAATGGCGACGGTCGAATGATGTGATCGTCGGTTGCGTGTCCCCGCAACCATCTTGACTTGCTCACTCAAAGCGTCGGCCTCCTGGCCGGCGCTTTTTGCGTTCCCGGCAGATGCCAGCGACAAAATCGCGGCAAGCTCGCCGCGCACCTCAACCCGCAGATGTCCGTCCTCCGGCACCAGCAGGATCGCATCCACCAGACCGCGCACCAGCTCCCGGGCCTCGGATGCGTCCTCACGGGACAACGCCTCGGCCAGTTCGGCCACCCTCTGGCGGTAGACCTCGGCGAGGCTGGGGTGCAGCCGTGGTGCCGGTGCCACCGATGCCGCCATCTCCGCTTCCAGTGCCAGGCGTCGCGCCTCCAGCGCGGTGAGCCGATCATTGACTGCCGCCGGCGGCGTGCCGTTGACCAGCGCATCCACCAGCCGCTCGACCTGCCGCTTGACGCGGCCGTATTCGGCCTCGCGGGCAGTGATGTCGCCGGCAGAAGCGGCCTGCAGTCGGTTCCACTCGGTGGTGAACTCCGACACGAAGACCTTGAACAGGTCGGGGGCCATCAGCCGATGCCGCAGCCCGTCCAGGACAGTCTGCTCGAGCACATCCCGGCGGATCGACAGTTTGTTGCCGCAGGCCGTGGCGCCCTTGTTGCGCGCCGTCGAGCAACCGAAATGCTGGGCGCTGATTTTGGAAAAGCCGCCGCCGCACTCGTCGCAGCACATCAGCCCCGAGAAGAGATAGCGCGGCCGTTGTTTCGACCAGAATGGGGCAGGATGGGCCGCCGCTGCCGCCGCCGGTGTCTTGCTGGCAATGCCGTCCATGGCCTTCTGGCGGGCCTTGGCTGCCTCCCACAGCTCGTCGGAGACGACGCGGCGCTCCGGCACAGGGACGGTGATCACGGCACCGGCGGCATTGGCGAACGAGCGCCGTCGGCCGGTCTCCGGATCCTTGCCGTAGTGCAGTCGGTTCCACACTGAGCGGCCGACATAAAGCTCGTTGTTGAGGATGCCGGTGCCGCGCGCTCGATTGCCGTTGATCGTGCTCGCACCCCACGGCCCCGCAGCGGGGTGCGGGAATGCCGCGCTGGTTCAGCCGCAGGGCGATCTGTCGCGGCGACACGCCGGCGGCGTAGTCGCGGAAGATGCCGCGCACCACCTCGGCCTCGGCCTGGTTGATCGTGCGATCGCCGCGCACCGGCTCGCCGTCGGCGTCAAACCGCTTCACGACATCGTAGCCATAGGCGTTGCCGCCGCCCGACTTGCCATGCTCCACCCGACCCCGCAGACCGCGCCGCACCTTGTCCGCCAGATCCTTGAGGAACAGCGCGTTCATCGTGCCCTTCAGCCCGACATGCAGTTCGCTGATCTCGCCCTCGGAGAGGGTAACGATCTTGATGCCGGCGAAGCGCAGCCGCTTGAAGATGGCGGCTATGTCCTCCTGGTCGCGGCTCAACCGGTCGAGCGCCTCGGCTATGACGATATCGAACCTGCCATCCCGCGCTCCGGCGAGTAGCGCCTGGTAGCCCGGGCGCAGCGTCGTCGCGCCACTAAGCGCACGGTCCTGGAAGATCTGCGCGAGCTCCCAACCCTCGCGGCTGACGAACTCCTTACAGATTCGCACCTGATCGTCGACCGACGCTGCGCTCTGAAGCTCGGTGCTGTAACGGGCGTAGATGACGACGCGCATCAAGGGCGACTCCGAATGATGAGAGAAGAGGCAGATTGTGAGGTTGCCGGGCTCGGGGGGCCCGATGCAAGCAGATCCGAGCCGACTTCACAAAGCATCATCACGGTTCATCTCCCCACGAATCCAGGGTCTGTTGATACCGCCGCCCCGCATCGACCATCTTGGCCTTATTGTAGTATTTCTCGCCGGCTGCCGGGGAGGCATGACCGAGGACCCCCTGGATGTCCATTACACCCTCGGGATCAGCCGTGGCGATGGTAGTGGCGGCGAGGTGTCGGAAGCTATGCGGATTGATCGGCTTGCCGAACTGCGCCTCGGTTCGGCTTTTGACCTGGAAGGCGATGGCACTGGCGGTCATCGGCGTGCCGTGGTTGGAAATCCAGAGTATGTCCGTGGGGGGCAGGTTCTTGCGGCTGGATGCGAGCAGAGCCGGCCGGTGCACCGAAATATAGTGCTCCATTGCCTGCGCCAGGGCCACCGGCCAGAAGGTCGCGAAATAATTGCCCGACTTTGTCTCTGACTTGTCGATCGCCAGGAACCAGGTCTCCGCCCGCCGATGGAGCTCCTTGCCGATTCTGAGGGAATGGAAATTCCGGCTGCGCAGTGGCCGATGGACCAGCACCGTGATGATCAATCCGTCGCGGAACAGAGTGGCGCGATCCCGGTCGGTCCCGAACCGGTCATGCTCGGCGGCATGCATCATATCGTGGCCAAGCATGAGCACGTCCTCGGCGGGCTGAAGGATCGCCGCGCGGTCGCGGGTGGGCGCGGCGCGGCAGTGGATCCGGCCCGAAGCACGTAGCACCCGCTCCCACTCCTGGTCCGGCGCGATGGCGCGGAGCGCGTTGCCCAAGTTCTGCATACGCAGCGCGATGGTGTAAGGGGCCAGGCCAGAGGCTTCCAGCATGTCCAGATAGGCCCGGACGTGCGCGCTGGTCGTCCGGCTGGCTATGGCGCTGCTTTGCTTAAGGTGGCCGGCTTGCGCCAACCATGCCAGCCAGCTGCCATAGCCCGCCTCGATCAGCTTCTGTGTCGTGGGCTTCCATCGGCTGGCATAGCCCACCTTCGGCTCCAAGGGGTCGCGCGGCTGCTGTGCGGCCCGCCAAGCGGCACGGTCAGCTTCGGGCCATTCATCGATGCGGAGGCAGCTGTCGTCCGGCTTGCTGCCCCGGCTCATTGCCGCGTCTCCCGGCCATCATGCGGTTTGATAGGCGGTTGGTATAACGCGAGCAGCTTCGCAAGGGTCTCGTCATAACGCTTGTTTGCCGCGTCGGTGCGGAGTTCCGCATACGCATTCAGCGTCGTGGCCGATGTCTTGTGACCGAGCAATTGGCGCGGGGTCTCGATATCTTCAGGGTGCTGAGCGTGGTGCAATTTGACGGCGAGAGAGCGGAAGAGGTGCGCGTTCATCTTCACTCCGGCCTCGCGTAGGATGAACTTCGAGATCGCCGTCGAAAACGTCACCGTGCAGCGGCGCCCACCCAGGTGATTCGGGAACAGCCAGGGACTATCGACCGGACAGAGCAGCGGGCGATACCGGCTCATGTAGATATCCAGCAGCCTGACAGTGCCCTCGGCCAGTTCCTTCTCGAAGGGCACGCTGGTCTTGGTCTCCTCCGGGGGGATGACGATGTGAACCGTGCGGCTGCGGCCGCGGCGGTGCTCGACAAGGTGACGGCCGATGTCCAGGCCGGCGAGGTTGTCGATGCGCAGCGCCGTGACGATCAGCAATCGCACCGCCAGGGCAAACATGGCGCGCAGAGCGTGTCCCCGGTCGATCGCCCCCTCCTTGCCGAGGGCCGTGAATATAGAAGCAGGCATATGCAAGAGGGCCCGGACATTCTCATCGAGGTCGAACTGGCGAAGTCCCTTGCGGTTCTTCTCCGTCATGCCGCGCTGCTTTTTGGTGGACAGACCCGCGGTGAACCCGGCCAATGCCGTGACCTGATCGGGGCCGGCCTTCACCCAGTGTTTGCCGATAGTGCGCAGAAGCTGCGCCTGTTGCCCAAGATAGGGGGTGGTGGTGCCACCTTTGCGATTCAACAAATACCGCAGGGCGGCCTTGGCGTTCGCCGGCTGGGTGAGGATGGCGAGGCTGGTGATCTGCTCGATCGGGAAGCCCGAGCGCACCAGGGCCGTGGCGCACTGAAGGATCTGCTTGCGCCGCATCGCCACCGTGCTGGGTTTGACCGACGGCGCGTAGTCATCAGCCAGAACATCCTGGTTGCCGGAGTGATCCAGAAACGGCTCGGCATCCTCCCCGAAGCTGGTGGGGAAGGCGTCCATCGCGAGCGCGTAGGCGTGGCCGGTAGGGTCCACTTTGGGAGTGAGGCGCGGCCAGCCGGGCACGCGGTTCACGGCGACGGTCCACAAGCGTGCCGTGGTGCGGATGGCCGTCTCGGGGGTGCGATGGAGGCTGGCGGTGCGCAACGCGTCGGCGAAGTGGTCGAAGCTGATGGCGTTGACCGCGGCGGGCTCGATGCCCTGGGAGCTGAGGTAGCTCACAATGCGGGACAGGCCATAGCGCAGCTTCTTGTTGGGGAGGCTATTAAACCGTTCACACCACGCCGGACTCAATCCATCGGTCGAGCGGCCGGGCATGACCTTGATGCCGACGGCTGCCAGCGTGCCCATGAGCAAGCTGCGCATGCGATTCCAGCGCGCCATCTTGATCCCGGCCAGTGCCGGTGCCGCGTCGGCGAGAAGCACGCGCAGCTCAGTCGGATGGGCGGGGATATCGGCGAGCGGGCGGCCCAGCACTCGCCCGACCATGCGCAGGACCGACATGGCCTCGGCAAGCTTCCGCGGCGACGACATGCAGCGTGGGAGATTGGCGGCAACATCGGCCAGGGTTTTGGGCCGCCGAGCAGGTGCGAGCATAGCGGCCTCGGCGTCGGCCGTAGTAGCCACGACGACGGCCGACGGCGCAGGCGGCGGGTCCTCCACCTCGGCCGGCTCGGCCTCCGTGGCCAACGCCATCGCGGGCTGGGGGATCGCGGTCGGCTGAGCCGGCCGCTCCTCGAACAGAAAGCCCAACTGCTCGATGACCCGAAGGGACTTGGGAGGCACGCTGGTGACGGTGCAGGACATTAGCCGTTACTCCTGGTTGGAAAAGATGACATTTCCGACCCGGAGTTTTGCCGAGCACGGTATTTTCTATGGACAAACAAGGACATACGAGGCCCTGAGCGGACCTCACTTCCGGTGCGTCGCGATGAAGTTGGCGGCGTCCTCCTCGGCGATGCGGATTTGCCGTCCAAGGCGATGCACATGCAGGTGCCCGCGCTGGATCCAGCGACTGACCGTCTTGCTCGATACGCCAAAGCGATCGGCGACATCGCGCACGGAAAGTAGCCGCGGCAGGCGGGCGGACGGAGACGGTTTGATCATATCGGGGGGAGTTCCATCGTGGCTGCGGGGGAAGGGGAGATCCTCATGAACTCGGCGGCGGCCTGACGCGCGAGCAGGCGGACGAGCTCCAAGACCAGCGATCCGGCGGGAGACGTGTTGGCAGGCGGCCTGCCGAGGTCGGTCGCCGTCTGCCTGAATCGGATGGTTTCTGGGGGGTTGCTCATCCCCACAGGCTTCCGTCACGACCTGGCGGAGGCCAGATTAGAATTTAAAACTAGAACGAAATTCTATAGCCTCACCCAATGACCAGCTCGAACCGCGACAGCCCGATCAAGCGGGCGCGTATCCTGACCGCCGCAGCAACGCTGTTCGCGGAGAAGGGCGTTGAGGGCACTACGCTTGCCATGATCGCCAAGGCCTCGGGTGCTGCTGTCGGCAGCATCACCCACTACTTCGGCGACAAACCCCGGCTTGCCGCCGCGGTTCACGACAATCTGGTGGACCGCCTGATCGCCGTTGCCGAGGCGGCCCTCGGCGGTTACGGAACAGACCCGTCCGCCGCCATCCGGACTCTGCTGTCTGACTGCCTCGCGTGGGTCGAGGCGTTTCCGCACGATCCGAGCCTGATTGCTGTGTTGGCGGCCTACACGTCGAAGCAGGCGCAAGACCGGATGGACGGCATGCAGCAACGCCTCGCGCGGGTCTTGGCTACCTGGGCCGAGCCGCTCGTCCACGCGAACACCGTCGCGCCTCTCACGTCCACCCAGCTCTATGCGGTTATCCTGGCACCAGCGATGTGTGCCGCGATGCCTTTCGCCGGCGCGGCATCCAATAACCGCGAAAGCTCCGTAGGATGGCTCCCGGTTCTCGCGGCCGCGGCTGTCCGGGCAATCGCGCCGCCGAACCGTAAGCCCAACCAGCCTTTTCCGGGCGGATCCGATGTCAGGGCACAGCCGCCGTTATCGACCTCCCCGCCGCGTCCGACTGGGCAGGGCGATCTCCTGCGGTGACCGGCGGCCGGTTGATCCGGCGCACCGGATCAACCGTCGTTTCATGATCGTGCCTTCTGCCCTGCCCAGCGGCGGCCACGCCGAACAGCTTGACGAACAGGCAAGAAATTTCCGCGCCTGCAGCTTGAAATGGCGAACATAAGAGGACTGGAGATCGACATGCTTGATGCTCGGATGATCAGCATCTCTATCAACCGACCGTGGCAGGAGGTCTACGAAGCGATTTGGCGGCCCCAAGGCTTTTAATCTTGGGGCCGTGGGTTCGAGTCCCACCGGGCTCACCAAGCGTTCCATCGGTTTTCTGCCGCCGCCGCGCGCGGGGCGGCGGCGCGTCCCACGCCCTTCCCCCGAAATCGCCCCCGGATGCCGCCGATCCCCCCGTGGGATCGGCGT
>PKWQ01000441.1 GCA_003133265.1 Acetobacteraceae bacterium | reverse complement strand
AGCGCGTGTCCGGTGAGCCACCCTCTACGGCCGCGTTGCGAACAAAACATGAATCGTGCTTGATTGCGGTGGAACGCCCTGAGGAAACGATGGCCGCCGCCTTTCTCGACACGTTGAACCCGGAGCAGCGAAAAGCCGCAGAGCACGGCATTGGCAGCGGCTTCCCGACAGGGGCGGCGCCTTTGCTCGTCATTGCCGGGGCCGGGTCCGGTAAGACGAATACCCTCGCGCATCGGGTGGCGAATCTCATCGTCAGTGGCGTCGACCCCCGTCGCATCCTTCTGATGACCTTCTCCCGGCGCGCGGCGGCCGAGATGGCACGGCGGGTCGACCGCATTTGCCGACAGGTGCTCGGTGGGCGCAGCGGACAGGCAGACGCTTTGACCTGGGCGGGGACCTTCCATGGGATCGGCGCCCGGCTGCTTCGGGAGTATGCCGAGCAGATCGGGCTCGATCCCAACTTCACAATCCATGACCGCGAAGATTCGGCTGATCTGCTCAACCTCGCGCGCCACGAACTGGCGGTGTCGAAAACCGAAAAGCGCTTTCCCACCAAAGGAACTTGCCTCGCCATCTACTCGCGCGCCGTCAACGCCGAGATGCCGCTCGACGACGTGCTGCGCGACCACTTCCCCTGGTGTGCAACGTGGAGCGCAGCACTTCGCGATCTCTTTGCTGCCTACGTGGACGCGAAGCAGGCTCAAAACGTGCTGGATTACGACGACCTGCTTCTCTACCTCGCCCAAACCGTTGCCGATCCATCGCTGGCCGAGGACATTGGAGGGCGCTTTGACCATATCCTGGTCGACGAATACCAGGACACCAACCGATTGCAGTCGTCGATCCTGCTCCGGTTGAAGCCTACAGGCACAGGCCTGACGGTCGTGGGAGATGATGCCCAATCCATCTATGCCTTTCGCGCCGCCACCGTCCGGAATATTCTGGATTTCCCCGCGCAGTTCGCTCCGCCGGCAACCGTCATCACGCTCGATCGAAACTATCGCTCGACGCAGCCCATCCTGGCGGCCGCCAACGGCGTCATCGAGTTGGCCACGGAGCGATTCACCAAGAACCTGTGGACCGAGCGCCGTTCGGAAGAGCAACCAGAGTTGGTAAGCCTGCGCGATGAGGCGGCCCAGGCGTCCTACATCGCCGAGCGTGTGCTGGAGAACCGGGAACTCGGCGTGAAGCTGAAGCAGCAGGCCGTGCTGTTCCGGACGTCGAGCCATAGCGGCCCACTCGAGATCGAACTGACCCGCCGCAAGATCCCCTTCGTCAAATTCGGTGGCCTCAAGTTCCTCGACGCGGCGCATATCAAAGACGTGATGGCGTTGCTGCGGTTCGCCGAGAACCCTCGGGACCGCGTCGCGGGGTTTCGAATTCTGCAGCTCCTCCCAGGCGTCGGGCCGATGGCTGCGCGACGGGTTCTGGAGACCATGGCCGAGAGCCCCGATCCGATTGCGGCCTTATCCCGCATAGCCGCACCACCGCGTTCAGGTGACGGATGGGGCGAATTCCTGGCCGCGATGCGTGCGCTGCATTCGGGCAAGGCCGGATGGCCCGCGGAGATGGGCCTGGCCCGGGCCTGGTATACGCCCCACCTCGACCGGATCCACGAAGACGCCCAATCTCGTCAGGCCGATCTCATCCAGTTCGAACAGATCGCCGGGGGCTATCCGTCCAGGGAGAAATTCCTGACGGAGCTGACCCTGGACCCGCCCGATGCTACCAGCGATCAGGCGGGCGTGCCGTTGCTCGATGACGACTACCTCACCCTGTCGACGATCCATTCGGCCAAGGGGCAGGAATGGAAGTCTGTTTTCGTGCTGAACGTGGTCGATGGCTGCATCCCCTCGGACCTCGGAACCGGGACAACCGCAGACATCGAGGAAGAACGGCGGCTGCTCTACGTCGCTATGACGCGCGCCAAGGACCATCTTCACCTTGTTGTGCCACAGCGGTTTTTCACGCACGGGCAGGCGCAGTACGGCGATCGGCATGTCTATGCCGCGCGGTCTCGCTTCCTTCCGCCCGAGATCATGGCCCATTTCCAATGGGTGACATGGCCGGCCGTCGTCTCCGCGGAAGCGAGCCAGCGGGTGGCGAGTGCTGTCCGGATCGACGTCGGTGCGCGTATGCGCGGGATGTGGAGCTAGCGGATCTCTGATTTTGAGTGATAATGCCGGGTGGCTTTTGTCGATCTGGCCCAGCAGACCTAAATGTCTGCATGGCCAAATTAAACCAATGACGCTCGCTGCCGACCTTCCGCAGAAAACCTAAACCAAGCTTGTCCGCTGGATGGTCCATAAGATCCAAGATGATTCCAAGGCCGGCAAGTCTGGGCTACATCCTGGTATCGACGGACGGATCGTCACGTTTCATGGCAAGGCCGGGGAGGCTCAGTTCAAGGCGATCTTATAAGGCAAAGACATTGTGCTCTGCCGCTGGAGGCGGGGGCTGGATCTGGAGCTGCGAACGGCGCTCGCACAGCACAATCTTTCTCAGAAATGCGGTGTGCTGACGTCTGACGCTTCTGTGATTGCCGAACTCGACAAGGTCGACCTTGGCGCTGATGAAAATGCCGACGGCGACCCAACCTCGAAATTCGACGTCTCTCTCGGCCGGCTGACCGAAGCAGAGGGAAAAAGGGGACGCGATCGCTAGGGTCAGGACTTATTGATTGAGCCCGCATTCGCCAGCAAGGTCGAGGATGTCGTCGGCCTCTACATGAACCCACCCGACCATGCCGTCGTCGTCCCGATCGATGAGAAAAGCCAGATCCAGGTGCTCGATCGCACCCAGCCGGGTCTGCCGCTGAAGCCCGGCAAGTGTGGAACGATGACCCACGATTACAAGCGTCATGGCATCACAACCTTGTTCGCAGCGCTCAATCGGAGATTGACCTCTGTCAACGGCGGTCGGATTCC
>PKWQ01000390.1 GCA_003133265.1 Acetobacteraceae bacterium | reverse complement strand
TGAAGCCGATCTGGTTGTTGACCACCAGATGCACCGTGCCGCCGGTGCGGTAGCCGATCAGCTGGCCCATCGCCAGGGTCTCGTACACCAGCCCCTGGCCGGCGAAGGCGGCATCGCCATGCATCAGGATGCCCATCACCGACACGCGCGCACGCGTATCGCCGGCCATGTCCTGGCGCGCGCGCACCTTGCCGACCACCACCGGGTCGACCGCTTCCAGATGCGAGGGGTTGGGCTGCAGCGACAGATGCACCTTGCGCCCGGCGATCTCCACATCGGTGGAGGTACCTAGATGATACTTTACATCGCCCGAGCCCTGCACGTCGTCGGGCTTGAAGCTCTCGCCGCCGAACTCGCTGAACAAAGCGGTGAAGGGCTTCTTCACCACGTTGACCAGCGTGCTGAGCCGGCCGCGATGCGGCATGCCGATGGCGACCTCGTTCACGCCCCCGGCGGCGGCGGTCTCGATGATGGCGTGCAGCGCGGGGATGGTGACCTCGCCGCCCTCAAGGCCGAAGCGCTTGGTGCCGACATAGCGCTTCTGGCAGAACACCTCGAAGCCCTCGGCCTCGGTCAGCTCGCGCAGGATCTTCTCCTTGGCGGGCGCGTCGAACTGGTGCTTCCAAGCCGCACCTTCCACCATCCGTTGAATCCAGGATTTCTGGTCGGGGTCCTGGATGTGCATGAATTCGACGGCGACGGAGCCGCAATAGGTCTCGCGCAGGATCGAGACGATCTCACGCAGGGTGGCGGTTTCGCGCCCCAGCACATTGTCGATGAAGATCGGCCGGTCGAGGTCGGCCTCGGTGAAACCATAGCTCTTCGGGTCAAGCTCGGGGTGGGGCTTCGGCACCTGCAGGCCGAGCGGGTCGAGCCTGGCTTCCAAATGTCCGCGCACGCGATAGGCGCGGATCAGCATCAGGGCACGAATCGAATCGAGCGTGGCGGCGCGAAGCTGGGCGGCGGAGGCGGCGGTCGCTGCCTTCTCCACCGGAGCCGGGGGCGGCGCCTCGAAGGCGACCCGGCGCGGCGCCCAGGACGCGCCTTGCGCGTCGGTCAGCACCGAGCGCGCCTCGTCGTTCAGCGCGGCGAACAACTCCGCGAAGCTCGGATCGACCGAGTTGGGGGCCGCCACCCAACGGGCATACAGATCGGCGATGAACGCCGCGTTGGCACCGTTGAACGCACTGGCCAGGATATCGACGCCTGCCATCCTCTCACAACCCCTTCACTCTCGGAACGAACCCTGTTCTGGGCCGGCCGGAACATAGGTACATGCATGTGGATGCGTCAGCGCGCCCTGCAAGACGCAGGGTTGCCGATGGCGCATGTTTGTCCCATCCGGCCAGCGGCCGGATGGGGTCGGTTCAGCCTTGCAGCGCCCGGACCATGGTACTGCCGAGTGCCGCCGGGCTTTCCGCAACATGGATGCCCGCCAGCCGCATCGCCTCGAACTTCGCCGCCGCGGTATCCTTACCACCGGAAATCACCGCGCCGGCATGGCCCATGCGCCGCCCGGGCGGGGCGGTGGCGCCGGCGATGAAGCCGACGGTGGGTTTCTTCACCGGGTTCCGCGACAAAAACTCCGCCGCGTCGATCTCGCTCTGTCCGCCGATCTCGCCGATCATGATGATCTGCTTGGTCTCGGGGTCGGCGAGAAACATCTCCAGAATCTCGATGAAGTCGGTGCCCTTCACCGGATCGCCGCCGATGCCGACGCAGGTGCTCTGGCCAAGCCCCGCCGCCGTGGTCTGCGCCACCGCCTCATAGGTCAGCGTGCCGGAACGCGAGACGATGCCGACGCTGCCCCGGCGGTGGATATGGCCGGGCATGATGCCGATCTTGCACGCATCCGGGGTGATCACGCCGGGACAGTTCGGCCCGATCAGGCGCGAGCGGGTACCGCACAGCGCCCGCTTCACCCGCACCATGTCCAGCACCGGAATGCCTTCGGTGATGCAGACGATCAGCGGCAACCCGGCGTCGATCGCCTCCAGGATCGCATCCGCCGCGAAGGGGGGGGGAACATAGATCGCGGTGGCGGTGGCGCCGGTCTTCTCCACCGCCTCGGCCACCGTATCGAACACCGGCAGATCGAGGTGCCTGATACCACCTTTGCCGGGGGTCACGCCGCCGACCATCTTGGTGCCATAGGCGATCGCCTGCTCGGAGTGGAACGTGCCCTGGGCACCGGTGAAGCCCTGAGTGATGACGCGCGTGTTGGCGTCGACCAGAATCGCCATCTACGCGGCCTCCTTCACAGCTTTGACAATCTTTTCGGCGGCGTCGGCGAGGTTGTCGGCGGAAATGATCGGCAGGCCGGACTTGGCCATGATCTCCTTGCCGAGCGCGACGTTGGTGCCTTCCAGCCGCACCACCAGGGGCACGTTCAAATGCACCTCTCGCGCCGCGGCCACCACGCCCTCGGCGATCACGTCGCAGCGCATGATACCCCCGAAGATGTTGACCAGGATGCCCTCGACGTGCGGGTCGGACAGGATGATCTTGAACGCCGCCGTCACCCGCTCCTTGGTGGCGCCGCCGCCGACGTCGAGGAAGTTCGCCGGCGAGGAGCCATACAGCTTGATGATGTCCATCGTCGCCATGGCGAGCCCGGCGCCGTTGACCATGCAGCCGATCTGCCCGTCCAGCGCCACGTAGTTCAGCGCGTATTTGGCGGCTTCGAGTTCCTTCGGGTCCTCTTCCGCCTCGTCGCGCAACTTCTCGATGTCGGGATGACGATACAGCGCGTTGTCGTCGAAGCTGACCTTGGCATCCAGCGCCACCACGTCGCCGGCCTTGGTCACCACCAGCGGGTTGATCTCGACGATGGCGCAATCGAGGTCGATGAACGCCTCGTACAACGCCAGGACGAGTTTGGTGAAGATGCCAATCTGCTTGCCTTCCAGGCCGAGCCCGAAGGCGAGGCGGCGGGCGTGAAAGCCGGAGATGCCGGATGCCGGATCGACGGCGATGCGCAGGATCTTCTCCGGATTGTGCTCCGCTACGTCCTCGATCTCCATCCCGCCCTCGGTCGAGGCGACGATGGTGACGCGGGCGGTGGCACGATCGATCAGCAGCGACAGATACAGCTCGCGGGCGATGTCGCAGCCGGCTTCCACATAGAGCCGGTGAACCCGGCGCCCGTGCTCGCCGGTCTGCTTGGTGATCAGCGTGTGGCCGAGCATCGCGTCCGCCGCCGCGCGGACCTCGGCCGGAGAGCGCGCGAGCCGCACGCCCCCCTTGCCGCTGGGATCGTCGGCGAAGTGCCCGGCGCCGCGCCCGCCGGCGTGGATTTGCGACTTCACCACATAGACCGGGCCGGGCAGCTTGCCGGCGGCCGCTTCCGCTTCTTCTGGGGTCCAGGCCACATAGCCATCCAGCACGGCGACGCCGTACCGCTTCAGTAGTTCCTTGGCCTGGTACTCATGGATATTCACGGATGCGGCCTCCTGTTTCGGTGCCCAATAATCGAACGCGGTCCGATCAGCCGATCAATTTTCTCGCCGCGTCGACCAGTTCCTTCACCGCGGCGCAGGACTTGTCGAAAGCGGCCTGCTCGGCGGCGCTGAGCTGGATCTCGACGATCCGCTCCACGCCGTCGCCGCCGATGACCACCGGCACGCCGACATACAGGTCCTTCTGGCCATATTCGCCGGTCAGGTAGGCGGCGGCGGGCAGCACGCGCTTCTTGTCCTTCAGGAAGCTCTCGGCCATGGCGATCGCCGAGGCGGCCGGGGCGTAGAAGGCGCTGCCGCGCTCCAGCAGCTTGACGATCTCGCCGCCGCCGTTGGCGGTGCGGGCAACGATGGCGTCGATCTTCTCCTGCGTGGTCCAGCCCATCTTGATCAGGTCGGGAACCGGGATGCCGGCCACGGTGGAATAGCGGGTCAGCGGCACCATGCTGTCGCCGTGGCCGCCGAGCACGAAGGCGGTCACGTCCTCGACCGAGACATTGAACTCGTGCGCCAGGAACAGGCGGAAGCGCGAGCTGTCGAGCACGCCGGCCATGCCGACCACGCGGTTCGCGGGCAGGCCGGATTTCTGCTTCATCACCCACACCATCGCGTCCAGCGGGTTGGTGATGACGATGACGAAGGCGTTCGGGCAATGCGTCTTGATGCCCTCGGCGACCTGCGCGATCACGCCGGCATTCTTGCCGATCAGGTCGTCGCGCGACATGCCGGGGGTGCGCGGGAAGCCGGCGGTGACGATCACCACGTCGGACCCGGCGATGGCGGCATAGTCCGAACCGCCGGTCATCAGGCTGTCGAAGCCGTCGACCGGGCCGGACTGCATCAGATCCAGCGCCTTGCCGGCGGCCACGCCGCCGAAGACGTCGAACATGACGACGTCGCCGAGTTCCTTGAGGCCGATGAGATGGGCGAGCGTGCCGCCGATGTTGCCGGCGCCGATCAGGGCGATCTTCTTGCGAGCCATGGGGGGATTCCTTACCGAGGGCGGGATATGAGCCGCCTCGATCAACACGAGACGGCGCCCGGCGGACACCCGGCGGCCCGGAAGGTGAGCGTTGCTAACCGATAAGTCGTCCCCCGGCAAGAAGGTGCGGTGCAGCATCCGGCGGGGCGGACGGCCCGGCCCCGCCGCCGCGCGTCATGCCTTGCGGCGTATGTTCCAGAACACCGGGAAGCCGTTCACCATCCCTTCCAGATTGTCCCGGTAGGCGGCGGGCTGGAACCACTGGCCGATCGGGATATGCGGCACGTCGATGAACCACTGGTGCTGCATCTCCGCGCAGATCGTCTTCTGCGCCGCCTCGTCGCGCGCCTCCAGCCAGGCGTTGCGCAGCTCCTCCAGCTTCGGGCTGGTCGGCCAGCCGAACCAGGCCTTCTCTCCGGTGCCGCGGAACGCGTGCCCGCCGGGGGTCGAGAGATCGAGGCCGGAAAGGGTGGTGAAGATCGCGCTCCAGCCGCCCTTGTCCACCGTTCCCCTGTTCTCGCGCCGCGCGATCAGGGTCGCCCAGTCGACCGCCTGATAGTCCACATCCAGCCCGCCCTGTTGCAGCATCTCCATCCCGACATCGGCCATCGCCTTGCGATAGGGCGTGTCGGTGGCGGCCAGCAGCACGGTCTTCTCGCCCTTGTAGCCGGCGGCCTTGATCGCCGCGCGCGCCTTGGCCGGATCGCGCGGGCCGTTGATCGCCTGCATGTCCACATCGGTCGCCATCGGCGTGCCTGGACAGAACAGGCCGATGCCGGCACGCCACAGCTTGGGATCGGTGCCGGCGATGGCGATCATGAAATCCTGCTGGTTCACCACCCCCAGCAGCGCGCGGCGGATTTCCGGGTTGTCGAACGGCGGATGCAGAAAATTCATCCGCATGAAGCCGATCACGCCGGTGGGGTCCTTGATCTCGACCTTGACCCGGCCGTTGCGCAGCAGCACCGGCGTCAGGTCGGCGGTGGGCAGTTCCCACCAATCCACCTCCCCGGTTTGCAGGGCGCTGGCCGCGGTGCCCTCGTCGGGGATGATCTGCCATTCCACCCGGTCGAAATTCACCACCTTCGGCCCAGCCGTCCAGTCCGCCACCCCGCCCTCGCGCGGGCGGTAGCCGGCGAACCGCTCATAGATCACGCGCGATCCCGCCTCCCGCTCGTTCGCCAGGTAGCGGAACGGGCCGGAGCCGACGATCTCGGAGACCGGCTTGAACGGATCGGTCTTCGCCAGCCGCTCCGGCATGATCGGCAGCATCGGCGTGGAGGTCTTGCCCAGCGCCACCGGCAGCAGCGGGAACGGCTTCTTCAGCCGGAACTGGATGGTACGGTCGTCGGGCGCGGACAGCTCGTCGGTGACCGACATCAGCGCGTTGCCCAGCGCATCGCGCGCCCCCCAGCGGCGGATGGAGGCAACGCAGTCGCGCGCCAGCACCTTTTCGCCGTCATGGAACACCATTCCCGGCCGCAGCGTCAGCTTCCACAGCTTGCCGTCGTCCTCGACGACGGTGCCCTCGACCATCTGCGGCTGGGGACGATAGCTGCCGTCGATGCCGAACAGGGTGTCGAACACCATGTAGCCGTGGTTGCGGGTCATATAGGCGGTGTTCAGCAGCGGATCGGCGGTCAGCAGGTCCGACTGCGGGACGAATTTGAGCACCCGGGCGCCCTCGGCGCGGGCGATCGCGGGCATCGCGAGCGCGGTGGCGCCCGTCAGGAACGTGCGGCGTCGGATCATTGTTTCCCCCGTCCGGGTTTCCCCGTCTGGCCATTACTGAAGCGCATGACGGGCGCAGTGTGGCCGGTGCGCCGGCCGGGCTCAAGGCCCGGCTTCGCTCAGGTCAGATGCGGCAGCGCGATCCAGTCCTGGCTCTGCATCTCCTCCAGGCGCGAGGCGGTGCGTTCGAACATCTTCG
>PKWQ01000229.1 GCA_003133265.1 Acetobacteraceae bacterium | reverse complement strand
ACCGTGTCGACTTCGCGCACACGGTTCATTCGCGCAAGCGTCAGCACGAACTGGTCGCCCTGCTCGGATGGCACTGCGCCGCCCACCATGCTGGTGTTGCCGCCCTGGGGTACGACGGCCACGCCATGTGCGTGACACAGGCGCATGGCCGCCGCCAGTTCGGCCGTGTCCGCGGGGCGCAGGACGCCAGGCGTGTGGCCCTTGTACAGGCCTCGCCAATCGGTGCAGTAGGGCGCGCAGTCCACCGGGTCGGTCAGCAGACCTGCTGGTCCCAACAGGGCACGCAAGGAGGGAAGCAGCGCCAGCGCAGCGCTTGCAGCTTCAGCAGGGTCTTGGATCGCGTTGGAGGTCATGAAAAACCAGTCACAGGTAGCGACGCACCCAGCCCAGGTGTTCCTCGCCGTGGGTCGAAGGGTGGTAGTCGCAGCCGATCCAGCCGGAGTAGCCCATGCGATCAAACTCCGAAAAAAGATAGTCGAAGCGGATTTCGCCGGTGCCCGGCTCCTGGCGCGCCGACGATACCGCCGATGGACTCACCGCAGTAGTGCAGCGAAGGTTTACCTTCTCGGGTGACGACAGGCATTCAAGCTCTCCATGTTGTGACTGACAAAATGATAACATCTTATGAATTCACAAAAAAAGCGAATCGTGAAGCCCCACACACCGATCAATCAGATGCCGGAAAAGCGAGCTTTGTCGCAAACCCCCTCACGTCCTGACCAGCTGTTCCGCGCCATTTCCGATGACATCGGCAAGGGGACTTTCCCCCCGGGAAGCCGACTGCCCACGGAGGCAGAACTCTGTGTGCACTACAAGGTAAGTCGCACGGTGCTGCGCGAAGCCGTGGCACGGCTGAAGGCCGACGGCATCATTGACGCCCAGCAAGGTCGTGGATCGTTTGTGCTGCAGCATTCACTTCTTACGCCGTTCCGATTCGATCCGTCAATGGCGGGCTCGTTGGAAGGCATCGGTCAGCTGGCCGAGCTTCGGCTGGGGGTCGAGGGCACGGCGGCCGCTCTGGCGGCTGTGCGGCGTACGCCGCGGCAGTTGGCTCAGCTGAAAAATTGTTTGCTGCGGATGGAGCAGGCAGCCAAGGCGGGTTCAGGTGGCAGCGAAGCGGACCTCGAGTTCCACCAGACGATCGCAGAGGCGACCGGCAACGACCACTACCGCACTTTCATGGCCTATTTGCGCCAGTTCTATGCGGTGGCGATTGACGCGGCGCGCACCAACAGCGCCCGTAGCGCCGGTCTATCGGAGCAGGCGCAGGAAGAACACGCGGACATCTACCGCGCCATCGCAGACAAGAATCCGGCGCGGGCCGAGGAAGCGGTCAAGCGACACATTCGCAATGCCGCGGACCGACTGACCGCGCAGCGGGTGACAGACAACCGCCACGAATCCAGCTTAAAAAAGGGACGAAAGACATGAGCGTTTCCCCCAACATGGCGTCCACGGTTGCAGCCCCGGCCTGTCAGCCACCTGACGACGTCCCGCGTCCCGCCGGCTTTTCGCCACCGCCACTTGCTTGCGATAGCCACGCGCACATCATTGGGGACCCGACCCGCTATCCGATGGTGCCCGAACGAAGCTACACGCCTCCACCAGCCAGCGTCGGGTCTTATCGGGCCATGCTGAAAACCATCGGCATGCAGCGTGCCGTCATTGTGCAGCCGAGTTTCTACGGCACGGACAATCGATGCACCCGCGACGCGGTACGTGAGTCACAGGGCGCGTTTCGCGGTATCGCTGTCGTGGGTCCGCAGGTTGCGCCCGAGCTCCTGGCGGAGCTCACGGCGGAGGGCTTTCGAGGCGCACGCTTTAATCTGCTATTTGGCGGCGGACTTTCGCTGGATGGTCTCGAAGAGGTCGCGCTGCGCGTGGCGCGTTTCGGTTGGCATGTGCAGTTGTTGATGGACGTCCGGGAACTGCCTGAAATAGAGGCCCGCATTGCCGGGTTGCCATGTCCTGTCGTGTTCGACCACTTGGGCCATTTTCCGGCGGCCGACGGGGCTGATGCGCCCGGTTTCGCAGCGCTGCAAAGGCTGTTGGATAACGGCCGCACATGGGTGAAGCTATCGGGCGGTTACCGCATGTCGGCGCTGCCTCCTCCTTACCCGGATCTGCGCGTGTACGCGCAACGCCTCTGCGGCCAACGACCGGACCGGCTTGTCTGGGGATCTGATTGGCCCCATACCGCGTTGCAGGGTGTCATGCCAAACGACGGCGAACTGCTCGACACGCTTGCCCATTGGATTCCAGATGAGGCCATACGCAACCGCATTCTGGTGGAGAACCCGGCCGCACTCTACGGCTTTTAACGTAGGGCTTTTAACGATTGGCCCTTACCTCGTCGGACCACCATTGAACGAATTTCGCCATGCATCAATCGTCATTTCGAAAACGCCGCCTCGTGGGTTCCATATTGGTCGCGCTGCAGTTCGGCCTCCTTCTTCTGACGGCAGCACTCGCAGCACCGAGAATTTTGCGCGGATTCATTCCCGTGGAGGCGGTGTCGTTGGCTGTGGCGTCCCTCGCGCTCGCGGTATGGACGCTACAGCACAACCGACTGGGAAATTTCAACATCCGCCCCACACCCATGGCTTGGGGAGGTTTGGTCACGACTGGGCCATACCGATGGATTCGTCACCCGATGTACACATCCGTGCTGATGGGTGCCGGCGCGCTGTCTTGGATGTCCAATCAGCCGGCGGGGTGGATTTCGTGGTCCGCTCTGGCAGTTGTCCTGCTCATTAAATCGACTCTGGAAGAGCGCTGGATGCGGGATGAGCACCCCGGATATGCAAACTACGTTCGTGAAAGCAAGCGTTTCGTGCCTTGGCTTTTTTGACTGCCGAGGAATGGAATTTCTTGACTTACGCCGACCCAACTTGCTTTAGCAGCTCCAGGGTGGCGTCGTCGGGCTTGCCCGCGAAAAAGCGCTCAAGCGCCCGACTGAACACCTGCTCATCGCAAGCCACCTGGCCGAAGAGCGTCATGCATGACTTGAATTTGAGGTCATCAGGCGAGCCGAATATGTCATGCGCTGTTTTCCCGCGAACGGCCATCACGAGCTCCGTGCATTCCTTCAGGCGTTTGCCCAGGACAGGGTGCCGCCAATAGGCAAGCGCCTCATCCCTCGACTCGATGCCATAGTATTTTGCGATTTGGCTGCGGCCCAGTTCCTTGAGTTGCGGAAAGATGAACCACATCC
>PKWQ01000401.1 GCA_003133265.1 Acetobacteraceae bacterium | reverse complement strand
CGGACTTTTGCCACTGTTACGCCTGCGGGGTGGGGTCCCGATTGGGCTCTGGCGCAGACTTGGTGCAGGGTTTGCGGTAAATTACGCTGCGCCGAGCAGGCGGGCGCGGAGAAGATCCAGCTTTGCTCGGCCATACATCTGTCGCTTCACCAGCTTCAGCTTCGTGTTCTGCCCTTCAGTCTGGCCGTTCGACCAGGGTTGCGTCAGTGCGGCGTGCACGGCGGCGCGATCCTGAACAATGCCCTTCGCGAAGGATCCCAGCAGGCGGGGCGTTGCATCCGTGATCCAAGGCTCCAGATCGGCGCTCGTGCGGCGTTTGATCATGCTGTGGAACCGGTCAACGAGATCGCGGGCGATGACGAGCGCCGGCACGGCGCCCTCGATGATCGCCACCGTGCGTGCGACAGTCTTGGACAGCAGGTCGCGTTCGGTCGTCATCATGCGCGCAATCCCGCGCGCGGATGGCACCTTGCGTGGCCGGGTGTCCCCCGGCGTTGTCCCTTCCTCTTTCCGCCGCCGGGTCGCCCATTCCGTGACCACGCGAAGCCCGCCCGCAAAGCCTGCGACCTTCACCCGCCGCCACAGCGCTGCACCGTTCTGGCAGCCATTCGCCCAGTCCTCATCAAGCTGCTTCAGGAACGGATCACGCGAAGACATTCTGCTGCGGAAGACGTCCGTGCGGCCGCCGCGCACCACCTGGCGCACGAGCCCGCGCGATAACGCCGATCGAGGGCCGCGCGGCAAGCCAGGCGGTAACAGTTGCTGCCTCGCGGTCGGGCAGGAGGTCGATAATACGACGTTGCTCCAGATCGCAGATGATCGTGCCGTAGCGCCGACCACGCGTGGGACCACGGCCGGCAGCGCCGCATGACGTCGAACGACGCGCAGCAACGTGTCCTTGCTGACGGGCAGGAGAAGGCGCCGCGCAAAACTTTGCCCTGGCCGACCGCCCAGGGCCACGCCGAGATGATGCACGATGCCCTCCAGACGCGTCGTGCGGCGCGCGAACGGACGCGCAGCTGTCGCCGCGAGCCGTTCCGTGAAGATCCGCTGGCGGCAGGTCGCCAGGACGCAGCGGAACCCGACGCGCCGAGAGCTTGATCCGGACGGCCTGTCCAAGCGAGGACAGATCCGCCAAGGATCGCTGATATGTGCTGTGGATCCGCGCCGAAGCGGAACTGCAGGCCGGACAAGCTGCGGTCTTCGACGCAGAGCGGGCAAAAATCACCAGTCCGTCTGCCTCACTCTGCATATGCTCGACAACAAGTCCACACGGAGCAAGTGGGAGACGGCGGCCCATGATCGACATCCTCCAACAAAATGCCGCGCATGCTTAGCCCAAATTGCACCAACATTGAGTCAGAGCCAGAGTTCAACGCCGATTGACACAGGGATAGTCCTAGCGTGCATCAGGGACCGGTGCCGCCGTCATGTTCTGCAGCATGAAGTCGATCGGCGTGCCGTTCCCGATGGTGCGGAACATGACCGGGATTTCCCGGTTGTCCAGCCAGACTTCCTGCCGCTTGTCGCCCATCACGACGAAATGTCGGGCGGAGACCGAGGCGCCGTTCACGGAAATCGTGTCGTAGTCGCCGCCGGAAATGTATATGTTGGTGATCCTGCCCGTGTCCGTGAAAACCACAGTCTGCTCACCGGTGCGCTTGAGGACCCACGGGGCCGAGGGGGCGATGGTTGCCGGACTGGCGAATGAACCGGCCGTCGCATTCACCACGAACTGGTCGCCTTGAGTCTCGCCGTGCACTTCGAAATGCCCGCCGTCCTTCTCGGTGACACTTTGCAGCGAAACCAGCCGATTGCCGTGCATGATCTCAGTGGTGTCGGTTTCTTGGCGAGAGACGACGACGCCCAGCAGATTCACCGCAATGCGCAGACGCGAGTCGATCCGCGTCGCTTCCGGGCTGCGGTCGATCGTGTCCGTCAACGTGCCGATCTCGCCGTAGACCGGATGCACGACGGAGTAGATGTAGACCTGTTGTTCCGCAAGCGCCGGCCTGGCGCCCGCGATGACGCTCAACCCCATCGCGACGGCAATTGTCCTGGCTCGCGTCATGGCACGTCCACTCTAGGGCCGCCCCTTGGCGAAAGCAGCTTAAAACAGCTTTCCGCCTCATGCGATCCTTCCCGCTCGATTGGTCTGCCGGCGCTCATAGCGTCGCATTCGATTATCGAGTGAACTCTGCGCCGATCCCACGTAACGGACTTCGCCATCAGCTACAAATGAGTACACGCCGGGACCGATTGGGAAATCTCCTCGACCTGGGCTACCGTTCGGACCACGTCCATGCCCTACCGGCCGCTCAAGCTGGCCGAAATTTATGCATGAGCAGATCAGCACTCGACCTTTTCTGGAGAGTCTCCATCCATGCCGGACCTCCCACTTCTACCGCGCCGGCCAAGAACCCCGGTCGTGCCGGCCAAGACGCCCGGCACGTCGGGGCTGATGACGCTTGCCACCGGCGTGGTGGTCGTGGCCGCGCTGTCCATCGCCCGCGATGTGCTGATCCCGATCACCCTTGCGGTGCTGCTATCCTTCGTACTCGCGCCGCTGGCGGACCTGCTGCGGCGGATCCGGCTGGGGCGGGTGCCTGCCGTCCTGGTCGCCGTGCTGTTTGCCCTCGGCGTCATCCTCGGTCTCGGCGGCGTGATCGGCGCCCAAGTCGCCGGCCTTGCCAGCGACATCCCGCGCTATGCGAGCACGATCCAGGACAAGGTCCAGTCCCTGCAGGGCGTAACGGTGGGGCGCCTGTCCGAGCAGATCAATCGGCTGGCACACCAGGTCGAGCGCGCCAGCCGCATCCCAGCCGAAAGCGCCAAGACAGGTAACGTCGCGACGGACGGCGAGCCGGCCTCCGCCGGCCCCGCCGCAGCTACCAATGCTCCGCCCACGCCGATCCCGGTGGAGGTCCACCAGCCCCCTCCCTCACCGACCGAGATGGCGCAGCGCATCCTCACCCCGGTGCTCTCGCCGCTCGCCACCACCGGCATCGTGTTCGTGGTCACGATCTTCATCCTGCTGCAGCGGGAGGACCTGCGCGACCGGCTGATCCGCTTGTTCGGCGCACGCGACCTCCATCGCACGATGATGGCGACGGATGACGCCGCCCGCCGGCTGAGCCGGTATTTCCTGACCCAGTTGGCGCTCAACACCGCCTTCGGCTGCGTGATCGGCCTGGGCCTGCTCCTGATCGGGGTCCCGAGCCCGGTGCTGTGCGGCATCGTCGCCGTACTGATGCGCTTCGTGCCCTATGTCGGTTCCTTCCTCGCCGCCTCCCTGCCACTGGCGCTGGCGGCGGCGGTCGATCCAGGCTGGTCGATGGTGGCGTGGACCGGCGCGCTGTTCCTGGTCGGCGAGGTGATCATGGGCCAGGTCGTGGAGCCGCTCGTGTATGGCCACAGCACCGGGCTATCGCCGGTCTCGGTGGTGGTCGCGGCGATCTTCTGGGGCTGGCTGTGGGGGCCGATCGGGTTGATCCTGTCGATGCCGCTAACGCTGTGCCTGGTGGTCCTGGGGCGACACGTGGATCGGCTGGAGTTCCTCGACGTGCTGCTCGGTGACCAGCCGGCGTTGACGCCTGTCGAGAGCTTCTACCACGGCATGCTCGCTGGGAATCTGGACGAGGTGCAGGACTACGCCGAGCAATTGCTCAAGGACCGCTCGCTGTCCTCCTATTACGACGAGATCGCGATCCGGGGACTGCAACTGGCCGCTCTCGACATCGAGCGCGACGTGCTGACCGAGGATCAGATCGCGCGGATCAGGGGCGGCGTCGAAGACCTGCTGGGCGAGTTGTCCGACCACGACGACAGCGACCCCGCCCCGCGGGCCGCGGACAGCAGTCCGGCAGGACCGTCGCGCGATCAGCAGAAGCTGCCGAAGCAGCCCGCTCCTGAGAGCGCCGGGGCGCCCGGGCAAGAAACCTTGCCGCCAGCCTGGCGCGCGCCCTCGGCGGTGCTGTGCGTCGCCGGCCGCGGCCCCCTAGATGGGTCCGCTTCGGCCATGCTCGCCCAGTTGCTCGGCAAGCACGGGCTGGGTGCACGCGTGGCGCCGCATGCGGTCGTCGCGTCAGGCGCTGCTCTCGCCTCCGTCGACCTGGAGGGCGTGATGATGGTCTGCCTGTGCTATGCCGGCATTAGCGGCACTCCCTCGCACCTGCGCTACACCGTGCGTCGCCTACGCAGTCACCTGCCCGCGGCGACCATCCTGGTCGGCTTATTGCCTGCCGAGGTCGTGGGGGACGACCGCCTACGCGCTGCTATTGCCGCCGACCGCTATGCGGTATCGCTGCGCGAGGCAGTGACTGCCTGCCTGGAGCAGGCGCGGGGCAGGGCAGACGTGGCCGCAGCGGCCAGAGCCGTCTGATACGCGGACGGCGAGCAGGGCGAGCGCGCGGCAGCGCTGCGTACAGTCGGTCTCGGCTCCGTTCGCGACTCCCGGAACACCTTCTTGCATCGCGTAACCGCAAGCCATCTGATCCATCTGGGAAAGACACAGCGTGCGGGCCACGTATGCGACCGGGCCTCCGCCCGGTCTGCACTCGCAGCATTGGATCGTGTGATCCGCGACCGACCCGCTTGCTGGCGGTTGCCTTCGGATCAGGCTGGCGCTTAATAAATACCGACGCTGACGCCCGGCGCGTATATGCCGATGCCGGGACCGTAAACCACCGGCGGTGGATAATAGGGCCGATAAGAATACGGTGAGCCGTAGATCACTGCGGGCGGGGAATAATAACCGCCACCCCAGCCAGGGTGCCCACGATCGCCGCGATATTCCCAACCACGGTGCTCGCCACGGTCTCCACCACGCTGATCGCCGCGGTGCTGTTGAGCGCTAGCCGACGCGACAAACGTCCCCAGCACGAGAAAGGCGGAGATTGCGAGCCCTGCCATAAGCTTCGCCGACAGGTGACGTTTCGATCTAGTGTCTATGATGCAGGTCATGGCGAACTCCTCCGATAAGCATGATGTCACGTCGCGGAACGCGATCGTTGACCCTGCTAGCCATGCGACGGAGCGCCCTTGCCATGAGAACTCTGGAACACCTGGTCGGCGACCTTCTTCTGCGGATCAGGCATTGAATTATAGAGCGTTTCGAACGCCGCGGTCAGGTTCTTCAGCCCGTCGACATGCGCCTGGGCGAATTTCTGGTAGGTTTTCAAATCGTCCACTGCGGTCATGCTTTGCGGGGCCTGGGCGGTCCTTTCCGCGACCAGCTTTTGCATGGCAGCGGCATTTTCATGCATCGCCTGCGCGACGCCGTCCCACTTCGATTCCTCGTCAGGCGTGATTTTCAGCGCCGTGTGAAGGTCGGTGATTCGCTGCTCGACGGTCTCCCCCTTTGTCTTGGTGGCTGCCGCGGCGGCCTTGTTCTGTGGCGCAGCCGCTTGCGCCATCTGGATTGGCGCATTGGCGGCGCTTTCGGCGCGAGCTGCGGTCAGCGGACTGGCGAGCATCGTGGCGCCCATTAGCGCCGCGATCGCAACCGACCGCGTGAGCGGCGCGGACATGGCGAACGGGTGGGAGAAAGATGACATGGTTGTACCCTCTCTGGATTTTGGCAACGAGTGGTAACATCGCCGCTCGTGAGCGGAAGATGGTTTGATGGAAAAACAGATCGGAGCAGAACCTACTCTTGGGAGTCCCGATCGTCAGCCCCCGGAAACTACTCACAGCGGCTCCACAGGCGCTGACAACCCTCTCCGTGGCGACAACACAGCATACCTCATCTATCGCATGCGGCATCATCGTGAGAGAGAGTGGGGCGTCGGCCGCATGGCCGACGCCCCTGCCCTTCATTTTTTGGTCCGGCGTCCCACGTGGGGATCGGCGGCGTCCGGGGGCGATTTCGCCGGCGGGGGAAGAGCGGGAGACGAAAGAGGCTGCGTCGCCGATCGAGGCCGGCTGCCGCGGCGCGCGCTTTCAGCCGTGGCCGATGTAGTCCATGCGGCCGCCATCGACGGCCAGCACCTGCGCGGTGATCCAGCCTGATTCTGGCGAGGCAAGGAAAGTCACCGCGTTGGCGATGTCCTCGGGCTCGCCGACGCGGCCGGTGATGGCGACCTTGGCGAAGCCGGCCTCGATCTCGCGCCATTGGGCGTCAGTCTTGCCACCCTGGGTCATGTCGGTGCGGGTAAAACCGGGGGCGACGGCATTGACGGTGATGCCGTGCCGGCCGAATTCGAGGGCAAAGCGGCGGGTCAAGATGTTCACCTCCGCCTTCGTCGATGCGTAGAAGTGGTTGCCCGGGAAGCCGGTGGTGCCGAAGGCGGCGATCGAGTTGATGTTGACGATACGGCCGTAGCCGCGGGCCTTCATGCCGGCCATGACCGCGCGGGTGGCGTGGATGGTGCCATCCACGTTGACGGCACGCAGACGGGCGAAGCCCTCGGGTTCCCAGGTTTCGAGCGTGGCCGCCCAGGCGATCCCGGCGTTGTTGACCAGGATGGTGATGGGGCCGAGTTCAGCCTCGGTGCGGGCGGCCATCGCGTTGACCGCTGGGGCGTTCGCGACGTCGGCGCCCACCGTGATGGCGCGGCCGCCGGCGGCGCGGATCTCGGCGGCGAGAGCGTCCGCGGTTTCGGGCTTCGAGGCGTAGTTGATGGCGACGGCGACGCCGTGAGCGGCCAGGCGCTTGACGGTGGCGCGCCCAAGGCCGCGGGCGCCGCCGGTGACGAGGGCAACCTGGTTCGTCCAATTGGTTGGCATGCCGTCTCTCCTGGTTGGCCGACACCCTCCAGACGAACTCTGGTTCCGAGCGTAGGAGTAGCTACTTAGCTGAGATTACCCGCTGATGCTCAATCGCCTATGCGTTCGCCTGCAATCCAGACGACGAAAGGCGCGCTAAACTGCTGATTCGGTTGGCATTGCCGGGGATCACGTCGGTCATCCCCCCATGCGCGAGTCTGCCGGTCACATATCCGCTATCGACGATGCATCTTGCCCAGAAAATGCCATATTCTTGCCATGACAAATCACACAGACGATGCGGCAGCGGGCGTTTGGCTGGGCGGAGCGATTTACCGTGCATCCGCACACGGCACGGGGGATGGCAGGGCCACTACCCCAGATGGTGCACGTCGCGGCTCATCCAGCATCAAAGCTGAGACCATGGTGGACACCTGGATTGACGACCACCAATGGCTTGCGGGTTTCCCTGGCAATTGGGGGGAACGTCGAAGTGGTTGGATTTGCGGCTCCTGACTTTGTCAGTCTGGCCACGCCTTTAATTTGGGCTCGGGTTCCAGGCTTTGAAACGGCGTGGGGTCCCGACGCCGGTCGGCCCGATAGCGGATTGGATTTTTTCAATTTGACGGCGTCCGTCGCGGG
>PKWQ01000196.1 GCA_003133265.1 Acetobacteraceae bacterium | reverse complement strand
GTGGGCCAAGACCTTGGCTGCCCCAGAGCTGGCCGAACGGTTGGTCCCGATCTTCGTCACCAAATTTCGGCGCACGGTTTGGCTATTGCAGTTGGCGCACGGGGCGACAGTCGAATTGGCGCTGGACCAAGGGGAAGTGCAGCACGACACGGCTCGGACGCCGATCAGCGAGATCGAACTGGAACTCAAGTCCGGGGATTCCAGCGAGCTATTCGACCTGGCGTTGCAACTGCAAGATGTGGTTCCGCTACGGGTTAGCAACATCAGCAAGGCGGAGCGCGGCTATGCACAATATGCGCCGCAGCCGCTCGCAGTGGTTAAACGGGCGAGCATTGAACTTTCCTCGACAATAAGCGTGGGGGAAGGATTGCAGATCATCGTCGGCAATTGCCTGACACATGTCCAGGGCAACGAGACCGGCGTCGAACACGGGAGCGACCCGGAAAGTGTGCACGAGATGCGTGTCGGCTTGCGCCGGCTGAACTCGGCGCTGAGGCTGTTCGCCGGAGTCGCGCCTTGCCCTGCCGAACTGCTGGCGGAACTCGCATGGCTGGCAACAACGTTAGGCGCGGCACGCGACTGGGAAGTATTTGCCGGCAGCACGCTGGCCGCGGTCGCCGGCGCCTGCCCCGACGAACCGGAATTGGCGCTGCTGCAGCAGGCGGCGCTGACGGTAGCCCAGGGCGCTCGGTCAGAGGCGGCGGTTGCCGTGGGCTCGGAGAGGTATGCCCGTCTGTTGCTCGCAGTCTGCGGTTGGGCGTATGGAGCGCGCCGGCGCGCACTGCTGGCAGAGCATGAGCGGGCAGCGCTGGCGGCGCCGCTCGCAAAGTTCGCCGCGCAAATACTCGTGCTGTATCACGGGAAATTGACGAAGCGCTGCAAACGGCTGCAGGAAGAATCGCCGCAAGAGCGCCATCGGGCGCGTATTGCGGCCAAGAAATTTCGCTACGCTACCGAGTTCTTCCAATCTCTGTATCCGGTCAAGCGGGTGCGGCCCTTTATTGATGCGCTGTCCACCCTGCAAGACGCGCTGGGCCGGCTCAACGATGCCGCAGTTGCGGGGAACTTGTTGCGGCAACTTGCGCTTAGCCACCCCGAAACTGCATGCAGCGCCGGCTTTGTCCGGGGTTATCTCACGGCCCGCACCGAACGGGGCGTTCGCAAACTCGGCAGGCTCTGGCAGCAGTTCGCGCCGATGAAGCTGCCTTGCAGGAAATGATTTGGCAAGCGTATTGCGCAGGTCAATGACTGACGGAACCTGACTTTTTGGGTATCCGTTTTTTGCGGTTGATATCACGTGTCGCCAAGCTAGACATTTAAAAAGATATTGAACCTTTGCGCTAAATCACCTAAATTGAAAATATGATAAGCTTGTTACGAGCTTGTTACGAGCTTGTTACGAGCTTATTACGAGCTTATTGCTAGGAGGTATTTTGATGTCGCCATCATTCGGAATAGCCATGAAACTGTTATTCATTCGCGCCAGCTTGGCGGTCGCGCTTGTTGCCTTGTCAGCCTGCGACCGCAAATCAGAATCGCCGGCGCCATCGATTCCAAATGCAGGCGCGCCTGCTTCTAGTAGCGCGACTTCGACGATTACACCTCAATCAGCCGATACGCCGACCGCTTCCCCCGGGACCGGGCCTGCTGAGGGCGGTACAGCCATTGGCGGGATGGTCGGCGGCCAGGACAAAGGCGGTGCAAAATCGGGTGGGGCTCCTGCGCCGACCGCTGGCGACGGTACAGCGGCCAAGACGGCTGCATCTACGCCAAAGTAGGCCTCCGAAATGCCTCACATTCAATTTCCTTTTCCTTTCCCTTTCCCTTTCCCTTTTCCCGCCGGCGTCAATTGCCGCGCCTGTCAGACGGCGTTCAGACAGCTTTTTCCATTTACGTTAAATCCCACGCGTGCGGCCCAATCGCCGCAGGAAGGTTCCAAATGCACATGAACCGAAGGCAATTTTTCCGCGTGAGCGGTGCAGGATTGGCGGCGTCCAGTCTGGTCGCGCTCGGCTTTTCGCCAACGCCTGCATTGGCGGAGACGCGTAATTTCAAGTTGGCGCGCGCCACCGAAACCCGCAACACCTGCCCGTATTGTTCGGTCGGCTGCGGCATCATCATGTACAGCCTGGGTGACAAGGCGAAGAACGTCACAGCCGACATCTTCCACATCGAGGGCGACCCGGACCATCCCGTCAACCGTGGCACCTTGTGCCCCAAGGGGGCAGGGCTGCTTGACTTCGTGCAAAGTCCGAATCGCCTCAAGTACCCTGAGATCCGCGAGCCCGGCAGCACGGAATGGAAGCGCGTTTCCTGGAACGACGCGATGACGCGGCTGGTCAAGCTGATGAAGGCGGATCGCGATGCCAACTTCATCGCGAACAATGCGGAAGGCAAGGTCGTCAATCGATGGACGAGCACCGGAATGTTGTGCGCATCGGCATCAAGCAACGAAACGGGCTACATCACGCACAAGGCGATGCGCTCGATGGGGATGCTCGTCTTCGATAATCAGGCGCGCGTTTGACACGCCCCGACGGTGGCCGGTCTGGCCCCGACGTTTGGGCGCGGTGCGATGACCAACCATTGGGTGGACATCAAAAACGCGGATGTGGTGTTGATCATGGGCGGCAATGCGGCCGAGGCGCATCCCTGCGGCTTCAAGTGGGTGATCGAAGCCAAGCACCACAATAAAGCCAAGCTGATCGTCGTCGACCCGCGCTTCACGCGTTCGGCCGCGATGAGCGATTACTATGCGCCGATCCGCGCCGGCAGCGACATTGCCTTTCTGGGCGGGGTACTGAATTACCTGCTGAGCAAGGACCAAATCCAGCGCGAATATGTCAAGAACTACACGAATGCCCCGTTCATCATCGGAGAAGGCTTCGGGTTCGTGGACGGCTTATTCTCCGGTTACGACGAAACCAAGCGCCGCTACGATGCCAAAAGCTGGGAGTATGAGCTTGACGACCATGGCTTTGCGAAGGTCGATCCGACCATGGAGCATCCGCGTTGCGTGCTCCAGGTGATGAAACGCCACTACGCGCGGTACACACCGGAAATGGTCAGCAAGATCACGGGCACGCCAAAGGACAAGTTCCTGAAGGTCTGCGAAATGATCGCGACCACCGCCGTGCCGGGCAAGGCAATGACGGTCATGTACGCGCTCGGCTGGACGCAGCATAGCCAGGGCTCGCAAATGATTCGCACTGGCGCAATCATGCAACTGCTTCTCGGCAACATCGGTATAGCAGGCGGCGGCATGAACGCACTGCGCGGCCACAGCAATATTCAGGGGCTGACTGATCTGGGACTGTTGTCAAACTCTCTGCCGGGCTATCTGTCGCTGGCAACCGACGCCGAGCAGGACCTTGAAACCTACTACAAACCACGGGCGCTCAAGCCTTTGCGGCCCAACCAGATGAGCTACTGGCAGAACTACCCCAAGTTCTTCGTCAGCCTGCAAAAGGCGTGGTGGGGCAAAGCAGCAACCGCTGAAAATTCGTGGGCTTTTCACTATCTTCCCAAAATCGACAAGCTCTACGACGTCTTGCAGGCCTTCGAGTTGATGAACCAGGGCAAGCTCAACGGCTACATCTGCCAGGGCTTCAACCCGGTCGGTTCGTTCCCGAACAAGAAGAAGATCGTCGCCGGCCTGTCGAAGCTCAAGTACCTCGTCATCATCGACCCGCTGACGACCGAGACTGCCGAGTTCTGGAAGAACTACGGCGAACACAACGATGTGAAGAGTGAAGACATTCAGACCACGGTGTTCCGCTTCCCGTCAACCTGCTTCGCCGAGGAAGACGGTTCGCTAACCAACTCCAGCCGCTGGTTGCAATGGCACTCGAAGGGCGCCGAGCCGCCCGGGGAGGCACGCGGCGACGTCGAGATCATCGCCGACATCTTCCATCGGATAAAAACGGCGTACGTGAAGGAGGGCGGCGCTTTTCCCGACCCTATTGTCAATCTGACCTGGTCATACAAGATCCCGCACAAGCCGTCGGCCGAGGAGTTGGCGATGGAATTCAACGGCAAGGCGATCACCGATGTGCTCGATCCGAAGGATCCCGCCAAGGTGCTCGTCAAGGCCGGGGAGCAGGTTTCCGGTTTCGGGCTGCTGCGCGACGACGGCAGTACCGCGTCGGGCTGCTGGATCTTCGCCGGTGCATGGACGCAAGCCGGCAACCAGATGGCACGGCGCGACAATGCCGATCCCTGGGGGCTCGGGCAAACGTTGGGCTGGGCATGGGCGTGGCCGGCGAATCGGCGCATTCTTTACAACGCTGCGTCAAGCGCACCCGACGGTAAGCCGTGGGACGCTACGCGCAAGTTGGTCCAGTGGAGCGGCACGAGCTGGGTTGGGGCCGACGTACCCGACATCCGGCCCGATGCAGACCCCGCCGAAGCCGACCGCGTTCAGCCGTTCATCATGACGTCGGAAGGCGTCGCGCGGCTGTTTGCGCCCACCGGAATGGCCGAAGGCCCGCTGCCCGAGCATTACGAGCCCTTCGAATCGCCGCTGGCGAACAACCCGATGCACCCTAACAATCCGAAGGCCCGCGCCAATCCCGCAGCGCGCGTGTTCAAAGGTGATATGGAAGCTTTCGGTTCGCCGAAAGACTTCCCCTACGTGGCCACCAGTTACAGGTTGACCGAACATTTCCACTACTGGACCAAAAATGTGCTGACCTCGGCCATCATCCAGCCGCAGCAATTCGTGGAAATTGGCGAACAACTGGCCCAGGCCAAGGGAATCGAGAACGGCGGGTGGGTGAAAGTCTCATCGAACCGTGGCTTCATCAAATGTGTGGCGGTGGTGACCAAACGCATCCCGCAACTAGACTGCGACGGCATCAAGGTGGATACGGTCGGACTGCCCAATCACTGGGGTTTCGTGGGAATTGCCAAACCCGGCTACCTGGTCAATACCCTGACGCCATTCGTAGGCGACGCCAACACCCAGACGCCCGAGTATAAGTCGTTCCTGGTCAACATCGAGAAGGCTTAAAGGGAATAACTATGTCATCTCTACAATCCCTTGATATCGCGGCGCGTTCTGCCACGACGACACCGAGTCCTCAGGTGCGCAAGACGCCCGAACTTGCGAAGCTGATCGATGTTTCCAGTTGCATCGGCTGCAAGGCCTGTCAGGTCGCGTGCATGCAATGGAACGACTTGCGCGACGAGGTCGGCGACAACATTGGCACCTACGACAACCCGCGCGACCTGACCCCGGAATCGTGGACGGTCATGCGTTTCTCGGAGGTCGAAACTCAGACCAAGGACGAAGGAACTCGTCTTGAATGGCTGATCCGCAAGGATGGCTGCATGCATGGCGAGGACCCGGGCTGCCTCAAGGCCTGCCCCGCCCCCGGGGCGATCGTGCAATACACCAACGGCATAGTGGATTTTATCAGCGAGAACTGCATCGGTTGCGGCTATTGCATCAAAGGCTGCCCGTTCAACATCCCGCGCATCAGCCCGGTCGATCATAAATCCTATAAATGCACCTTGTGCTCGGACCGCGTGGGCGTGGGCCTGGAGCCGGCCTGCGTGAAGGCCTGTCCGACCGGGGCGATCATGTTCGGCTCCAAGAGCGACATGGCGAGTTGGGCCGGGGAGCGGATCGAGGATCTCAAATCCCGCGGCTTCGCCAATGCCGGGCTGTACGATCCGCCGGGCGTGGGCGGGACGCATGTGATGTATGTGCTGCATCACGCCGACCGGCCCTCGCTTTATGCGGGGTTGCCCGACAAGCCGCGCATCAGCATGTTCGTCGAGGCCTGGAAGGGGATGTTCAAGCCCGTTGCGCTGGCCGGGATCGCGGTTGCCGCGGTCGCGGGCTTCCTGCACTGGGTCGTCACCGGACCGAACGACGTGCAGCCGAAGGATGACGCGGAGGCCGAGCATCTGCGTCAAAAGGCGGATGATCCGACATGACCCGTTCCCCCGACCGGCTGGTCCGCAATTCCACCACGGCACGGCTCAACCACTGGCTCACCGGCGGCTGTTTCGTGCTGCTGACGCTGTCGGGGCTGGCGATGTTCCATCCGATGCTGTTCTTCCTGTCCGAGCTGTTCGGCGGCGGGCAGTGGATGCGCGCGGCGCATCCCTGGATCGGGGCGTTGCTGCTGCTGAGTTATCTCGGGCTGATCGTGCAGTGCTGGCGCGACAATCTGCCGAGCCGGGACGATATCGTCTGGCTCGGCGCCATTAACCGGGTGCTGGCCAACGAGGAAGACGGCGTGCCCGAGGTCGGCCGCTTCAATGCCGGCCAGAAATTCGTATTCTGGGCGATGGCGCTGCTGGTGCCGGTGCTGTTCGTGACCGGGTTGGTGACCTGGGACGTGTATTTCTCACCCTACACCACGATCGAGCAGCAGCGGATCGCCGTGCTGGTGCATAGTCTGGCAGCCCTTGGCGCGATCCTGGTCTGGATCCTCCATGTCTATGCGGCGATCTGGGTAAGAGGCTCGGTGCAGGCGATGACGCAGGGCTATGTGACGCGGGGCTGGGCTTGGCGGCATCACCGCAAATGGCTGCGCGCGTTGACGGCAACGGGATCGAGCGGACCGCGGCCCAAAGCATGAGCCCCGTGCGATGAGACAGGGCGAAATCTCGTCCAAAGGGGCGTGGACGGGCAACCCATCTGGCGGTGTGAAAGCGCCGGACCCGATCATTCTACCCGATGCCACCACGCGTTTCGCGCGGACCGCCACCAGGCTGGAGGCGCTTGCGGTGGGCCATCCGATGGCGACCTGGCTGCACTTCATGGCGCAGCTGTCACGGGCCCAGCAGGTCGCGGCCAATGCGCTCGGCCACCTCGCTGGCCCCACCCAGGCGGCGGTCGATCTGGCGGTGGCGGCGCGCATGCCGCCGCTTGCCGCCGATGGTCATGAACGCGACATCGCGTGGCACGACGGTCTTGCGGTTCTGCTGGATACGCTCGATGTCGACGCGACCACTGCCCCGGCCCGCGAGGTTATCGCCGCCCTGCGCGCCCGCGCGCCCGCCTGGGTCGAAGCGCTGGCCGACGGCTTTCTGCAAAGTGGCGTGGACGTTGAAGATGCGGGGGCGGCGCTCTACGTGGCGGCGGCGCTGCAGGTGTATTTTACCCGTCTGGCCGCCGATCTGTCCGTTGCATCGTTGCGCCTGCTGCCTGAGCGCGGATTATGCCCGTGCTGCGGCTCCACCCCCGTTGCCGGCGTGGTCACCGCGTCAGGCCAGACGCCGGGAACGCGCTATCTGCATTGCTCGCTCTGTGCGACGGCGTGGAATCACGTGCGCGCCATGTGCGTCACCTGCGGGCAGGGCCGGGGATTGTCGCTCAAGGGCTTCGAAGCCGGGTCTGACGCCGTGAAGGCCGAGACATGTGACGACTGCCATACCTATGCGAAAATGCTCTACCAGGCGCAGGACACGCAGGTGGATCCGTTCGCGGACGATCTCGCCTCGCTTGGGCTGGATCTTCTGGTCGCCAAAGCTGGCTGGGCCCGGCACGCGCCAAACCCCTTGCTGCTGATCGGTGCAGCGGACTCGTTGTAGGGGCCACGAGAAACCGATTCCTCCGTGACACGGGCGGGATAGGTGGTCAGGCAATCGGCATTTGCAACGAACGCCAACGCGCCGGCGGGCATCACCCCGTGCGGCCCGCCACCGAACCGGCGCCGCCGCCCGGCCCGGGCGATGCGCCGGTCCGCAAGACCGCGCTGATCAGGATCGAGGTAAGCCTGAACCGCTGACGGAGTCCGCATGGCCTAGTGCTCTTACTCAATCGGAACGGCAGGCAGTCGGCTGACCTTGGCAAGAATAACGTCGGCGGGCTTGGTCTCGACGAAGGGCTTTGACATTTTGTTATGATTGCGGATGGACTGATGGATTGCCTGCTGAAGGTTGGACACTGAGGTGAAGACGCCGCGTCGGATGCGTCTGCGTGTGATGGTAGAGAAGAGACCTTCGACCACGTTGAGCCAGGATGCTGAGGTGGGCGTGTAGTGAAAGGTCCATCGCGGATGGTCGGCGAGCCACTCATGGACCTTGGGATGCTTGTGCGTGGCGTCGTTGTCGGCGATGGCGTGGATCATCTTGCCAGCCGGGACGTCTGGTTCGACGGCATTGAGACACTTGAGGAATTCCTTGTGGGTATGCTTTGGCATGTAACGTCCGAGCACGGTGCCATCGAGAATATTGAGCGCTGCGAACAAGGTTGTGATGCCATGACGCTTGTAATCGTGGGTCATCGTTCCACACTTGCCGGGCTTCAGCGGCAGACCCGGCTGGGTGCGATCGAGCACCTGGATCTGGCTTTTCTCATCGATCGGGACGACGACGGCATGGTCGGGTGGGTTCATGTAGAGGCCGACGACATCCTCGACCTTGCTGGCGAATGCGGGCTCAATCAATAAGTCCTGACCCTAGCGATCGCGTCCCCTTTTTCCCTCTGCTTCGGTCAGCCGGCCGAGAGAGACGTCGAATTTCGAGGTTGGGTCGCCGTCGGCATTTTCATCAGCGCCAAGGTCGACCTTG
>PKWQ01000209.1 GCA_003133265.1 Acetobacteraceae bacterium | reverse complement strand
TGGCGGTGCGCCGGCCGGCGGCCGCGCCGCCCGCCAGACGCGGGCGCGTGCTGCTGGTCCGCGCGGTGCGCGCCGCACCCGGACTGGAGACGCGCGGCGTGCAGTCGTTGCAGCCGGACGGCAGCATGCGCGTCGATTTCTACGAGGAATGGGCGGTGCCGCCCGCCGACGCAATGGAGGCCGATCTGCGGCAATGGCTGGCCGACAGCGGGCTGTTTCAGGCGGTGCTGGCGCCGGGCAGCCGGCTTTCCCCGGACCTGATCGCCGAGCCGGAACTGCTCGCATTCTGGGCCGATCTGCCGTCCGGCTGCGCGCGCTGCGCGCTCAGTATCGTGCTGCTCGATCAGCGTCAGGCTTCGACCGGGGTGCTGATGCAGCGGACATTTGCCGCTGCGGTGCCGCTGACCGCGACCGATGCGCCGGCGATCGTGGAGAGCCTGCGCGCCGCGCTGACCGATGTGCTGCGCCAGATCGAGGCAGCGCTTTCCGCCGTGTGAGCGGGTGACGCCGGGGCGCTGGCGGCATAAGCTTGCTGATATTCGATGGATATTGGGGGCGACCGATGCAGAATGACCGCACGCTGGCGATGCGGCTGGCCGAAAAGATTTGCGCGTTCGACATCACACAGGCCACACCCCGCGCGCTCGCCCAGTCACGGACTGCGACGGTCGATACCATCGGCGTGACGCTGGCCGGGATGGCGGAGGATTGCACCCGCATCCTGCTGCGCACCCCGGGCGTAGCCGCGGCACCGGGCGCGTCGCTGATCTTCGGTTCCAACCGGCGCACCAGCGCGCTGGATGCCACGCTGATCAACGGCACCGCGTCGCACGCGCTCGACTACGACGATTTCAGCAGCGTGATGGGCGGGCATCAGTCGGTGCCGCTGATCGCGCTGCTGTTCGCGCTGGGCGAGGAACGCCATGCCAGCGGCCGGCAGGTGATGGCGGCCTATATCATCGGTATCGAGACCGAGATCCGCATCGCGCGGGCGGTGAATTATCATCACTACGACAAGGGCTGGCACCCGACCGCGACGCTCGGCGTGCTGGGGGCCGCCGCCGCCGCCGCGCATCTGATGGCGCTGGATCAGGCCAGGACCACGACCGCGCTGGCGATCGCCGCCTCGCTGGCGAGCGGGCTGAAGGCGAATTTCGGCACCATGGTGAAGCCGCTGCATGTCGGTCACTCCGCGCGCAACGGCCTGTTCGCCGCCTTGTTGGCCGAAGGCGGGTTCGATGCCAATCCGGAGGTTTTCGAGCACCACCAGGGATTCCTCAATGTCTTCAATGGCCCCGGCAATTTCGATGCCCAGCGCATGCTCACCGACTGGGCCGCGCCGCTGGAGATAGAGGACGGATCGAACGCGCTGAAGCAGTTCCCCTGCTGCGGCAGCACGCATCCGGCGATCACCATGATGCTCGACCTGGTGCGCGAGGAAGGCATCCGCGCCGACGACGTCGCGCGGGTGGCGGTGATGCCGCATCGAAGGCGGCTGCGCCACACCAACAAGCCCGATCCGCGGACACCGCTGGAGGCGAAGTTCAGCGTTCAGTACGTCACCGCCCGTGCCCTGGTGGATGGCGCCGTGCGGCTGAAGGATTTCGAGGGCGACGCGCATCTCGATCCGGCGGTGCGCCGGATTCTCGCCGTGACCGAGGCGCGGCCGCATCCGGACATGGCGGACGACGCACCGCAACAATGGGGTGCCGAGGTCATCGTTACCCTGCGCGACGGACGCTGCCTGTCGCGGCGCGTGGAGGAACTGGTCGGGCGTGGCGGCGACAATCCGATGAGCACCGCCGAACTTTGGGACAAGTTCCAGGACTGCGCCGAACGGTCGCTGCCGCGCGCGCAAATCGCGCCGCTGTTCGAGAAATTGCAGCTATTCGACAGCGTGGCCGACATCGGTGAGGTCACGGCGCTGCTGGAGGTCGCCGTCTCGTAGCCGTCGGGCGGATAGCCGGGCGGTCCGATGCGCGGACCCCTGTCCGCCCCGATGGGCCCACTCCATAGCGCACGATGACCGGGGCAATCGCTCTCCGCGATTGCCATCGCCAGGGAACTACGTCAGAACGCATATGCCAGATATTTCAGAGACAAGGCGCTGGTTCTAAGCTAGTCTGTGACCGGATGTTCCCAAGCTGGTCATGTTGCCGATAGCTCCTACCGGGTCTCGTTCGGCCACGAGAGGTGCCAGGCTGATATGATGGGAGAGTGAAAATCGGCCCCCTGTCCGCAGTCATGTTCATTCGTATGATCGCCACGCGCCTGCGCGACAGGCCGGATCGTGAACATGAGATGATCCTGAACAGGCTGGCGATCAGCGTTGCGATCCTTGGCTATGTTCTGGTGATCGTCCTTTCCGGCACGCCCGGAATGCATTCTGCTCTGGCGATTGGTGGCGCTTACGTCGCGGCGGCGGTGCTGCTGTTTGGCCACATGGTTTGGTCACCGGGCGTGTCGGTCACGCGCCGCCTTCTGGCAATGCTGATAGATCTGGGATTGCTGTCGTGCGGGCTTCATTTCGGTGGACCGCTGGTGGCGGCGCTTTATCCGTTCTATCTGTGGATCATCTTCGGCAATGGCTTTCGCTTCGGCGTGCCGTACCTGTATGCCGCCACCGGACTGAGCGTGGCCGGTTTCGGCCTTGTCGGCTTGACAACGAAATATTGGGCGCAAAACCTGCCGCTCACGCTCGGTCTCCTGGCGGGCCTCGTCATCCTGCCGCTCTATGCCGCCACGCTGATCCGCAAGCTCTCGGATGCCAAGAGCCAGGCAGAGAAGGCCAATCAAGCCAAGAGCCTGTTTCTTGCCAGCGTCAGCCACGAACTTCGCACGCCGCTGACCGCGGTCATCGGGATGAGCGACCTGCTGTCCGGCACCAAGCTCGATCCCCAGCAACATGACATGAGCCAGACGATCAAGGCATCGGCGCAGTCTTTGCTGATGCTGATCGACGACATCCTCGATCTCTCGCGGCTCGAGGCCCAGCAGATGCCGACCAATGCGGTCGATTTCGATCTGCTGGACCTGCTCACCGAAGTGCAGGGCATGGTCTCGGTGCGGGCCAACGAGAAGGGGCTGCCGCTCGGGCTGCATGTGAGCCCGTCCACGCCGGTGAGACTGCATGGCGATCGCCGGCAACTGGCGCAGATACTCATCAATCTGGCCGCCAATGCGGTCAAGTTCACCGAGCAGGGGGCTGTCACCATCGCGGCCGACGGCGTGCAGCTCGAGGGCGCCGGCGTGCGATTGCGCATCGAGGTTTCGGATACCGGGATCGGTATATCGCCTGCCGCGCGCGACCGGATTTTCGAGAATTTCACCCAGGCCGACGAGACCATTTCCGGCCGGTTCGGCGGGACCGGGCTCGGGCTGGCGATTTCAAAGCAGATGGTCCGGTTGCAGGGCGGCGAAATGGGGCTCGAAAGCCAGCTCGGCGTCGGCAGTACATTCTGGTTCACCCTGACCATGTCCCGCCAGGCCGACCTGGAGCCGGAGGCGCCGGTACTTGAAGGGGTCCAGATCGTTATGTTGTCGGCCGGTGGAGCGGTTGCCGACGGCCTTTTCACGCGTCTGACCGCACGGTGCCGCAACGTGATGCTCGCCAGTACAATGGTGCAGGCGATGCAGTTGCTGCGCGTTGCTCCGCCCGCCGGTACCCGGCGGCGCATCGTCATCCTGGATGAAGGCGGCTTTGACGCGGATGCGGACAGCCTGGCAGCGGCCAGGGGGGATTTCGATTCCTCGGTTATTGCCAGGGCCATCTTGATATCCGCGACAAGATTGTCTGGCCTGCCGCCGACGTCCATTCGCCGCCACTTCGTCTCTGTCGTTTCGTCGGATGCGGTAGACACCGAACTACCTATGGCATTGCGCATCGCCACGGCGGGCGATGCGGAACAATCGGCGGATGGAGCGCTGCGCGGCCAGATACCGCACGCCGAGCGGCCGCTCGGGATTCTTCTGGTCGACGACAACCGCTCCAACCAGAAAGTGATCGCCAAGATCCTCGAAATCGCGGGGCACACGGTGCAGATCGCCGACAATGGCGAGCTGGCGCTCGACGTCCTGGAGGAGGCCACCTTCGATTTGATCATCATGGACGTCAATATGCCGGTCATGGGAGGGATCGAGGCGACGAAGCTCTACCGTATGATGGCGCTCGGGCAGCCGCATGTGCCGATCATCGGGCTGACCGCCGATGCAACGCCCGATGCGGCCAGCCGCTGCATCGAGGCGGGCATGGATGCCTGCGCGATCAAGCCGATCGAGGCTACGCGACTACTGGAGCTCATCGACCAATTCGTGCCGCAGCCATCCCAGCCGCAGCCAGCCGCCCAAACTGCCCGGTCGATTGTAACTGAAATCTCCGAACACCCGCGATTTCATGGGGGCCGTGCTCCGGCAATCGATCTGCAAACGCTGACCAACCTTCAGGTGCTCGGTGGCCGGGATTTCATGTTGGACCTGATCTCGACATTTCTCGTCGATGGATCGATCCTGGTGCAGAACCTCCATTCGGCCGTGGCGGCTGGCGAGGTGCAATCCTTCAGGGACCAGATACACGCGCTGCGCAGCGGTGCGGCGAATGTCGGTGCCAAGATCGTCTACGAAATGTGCGTGTCTGGGGTAGAGATCAGCCGCGCGGAACTCCTCGCAAACGGCGAGGGGTATGTTCGGCAGATCGAGGCGGAATTCGAACGTGCCAGGATCCTCATGTTACAATATAGCACGGAGTCAGCTCAGTCCGAGACACGCAGCTGAGCGTGGCCGGTTGATACTTAAGGCAGCCGGTATCGGAGGTCTGCGATCTGCCGGACCATGACGGCGTGAGTTTTGGGAGCGGCCACGGTGCCGCTCGGTTGGCAAAAATATGATCCGTCGGAGGTTGCAGAGAGGGCATGAGCGCCGCCCGGCGGGCACTGAATTTTTAGACTTATAGTGTTGCTCACGCGCTCTCTGATGACAAAATTATTACCTCATGGGCATAAATCGTTCCTGATGCATCAAAACAAGTGGCAAATTCGACCGGATCGCCGCACGATATAGGCGTTTGCGTTTTCGCAAATTCCGACCTGGTCCTCGGCACCGTCGCGGCACTGAGTCGGATCACGTCATCGGAGCGCCCTGACATGTTCATCGCCGAGACCCCCAAACTCGATTTCCACCATGATAGCCTGCATGGAGCTGGTGGAATTCGCCAGATGATAGTTGGAGATCACCCCCGCAATGCGTCTGTCAGCCCTCACTTCGATGGCACGGGCGGCGCGCAGAAGCATCGTTTTATATCCGAAGAACGTGTTTCGAGACGTTTGAGTATCGGTGAACAACAATATCCCGAGATCAGCGTTGAACTCGATACAGCCGCGCGGACCTTCTGGTGCTTGATGCGGCCACAGGGCCGGCCCAGCGTTACTCGGGGGTTGTTGCGGGATGTGACATCCATGCAGAGCTTGATCCGCAGCACGTTCGCGGAAAGCGATCCGGATGGCGAGGCGCCGTTCCGCTATTTCGTGGTCGGGTCGCATACGCCGGGGATTTTCAACCTGGGCGGCGACCTTATGCTGTTCGCCAATGCGATCCGCGCGGGGGAACGAAGCAAATTGCAAGCCTACGCATACTCCTGTGTGGATGTCGTCTACAACAACGCCGTCAGCTACGACCAGCCGATCGTCACGATCGCCATGGTGCAAGGCGACGCGCTGGGCGGCGGCTTCGAGACCGCGTTGTCCTGCAATGTGATCGTCGCCGAGCGGAGCGCGAAATTCGGTCTGCCGGAAGTGCTGTTCAACCTGTTCCCTGGCATGGGCGCCTATAGCTTCCTGTCCCGGCGCCTCGATGCCGTGCGGGCCGAGAAGATGATTCTGAGTGGGCGCATCTACACGGCGGCGGAACTGCACGAGATGGGCATCGTCGATGTGCTGGCCGAGGACGGCAAGGGCGAGGCGGCGGTTCGTGACTATATCCAACGCACCGACCGGAAGCACAATGCCCTGCAAGCCGTGTACAAGACCCGGCAGCGGGTTGCGCCTGTGACCCTGAGCGAACTGCGCGATGTCGCCGACATCTGGGTTGCCGCCGCGCTGCGGCTGACCAGCGCCGACCTGCGCAAGATGGAGCGGCTTGCCGGGGCCCAGGATCGCCGTCGGGCGAGCGGCGCGATCGCGGTTGCGGCGGAATGACCGGCTTTGCGGTACGTGGCGGTATTTTGCCGCCACGCGCGGGCCGCATGCATCCGGCGCGATCGGATTGGGGGCGGGGCCATGGAACGACAAGGTGAGCGGGCTTGTTCCTTTGGCCTCGGCCGTGCTGCTCCGGCGGATTGTCCGGACCGCGCTATGTCCGCTGCACGATCTCGACAAAGACGCCCTCGGGGCCACGGATGAACGCGAGCCGCGTGCCCGCCGAATAATCCATCGGTCCCACCGCGATATCGGCACCCTTCGCGCGCAGGTCGGCCGCCGCCGCATCGATGTCATCGACGGTCAGGCCGATATGTTCGAGACCGAAATACGGGAAACGCGGTTCGGCGCCGGTCGGCTCGTCGTGGTGCGCTGGCGCGATCAGCACGGTCTGGCCGCCGAGCTTGATGAAGACGCGGGGCTGGTTGGGGTAGAACGTGCCTTCGCCATACGTGCCGCGAACGATTTCGGCGCCAAACATCTTCTCGAACCAGCGCGCGGTCGCCTCGGGGTCGGGGCTGCGTAGATGCACATGATCGTAACGATAAACCGGCATGGCGGGTTTCTCCTTGCTGGGGGCTGGCTTGATGCGGCTGGGCGGCTGCGACGCCGCGTTACCGGCACATGCTCCTTGCTGTCGCGACGATTTGCCGGTCGGTGATGCGGTATTCGTCCTCCAGCGGTGGCGCATAGGGCACCGGCATGCGCGGCGCGCCAAGGCGCCGAACCGACGTCTTCAGCACATCGCCGAGCGCTTCCGCCACGGTCGCGGCCACCTCTCCGGCGAAACCACCCGCCAGCACCGCCTCCTGCGGCACCAGCAGCCGCCGGGTTTTGCGCACCGAAGCGAACACGGCCTCCTGATCCCACGGCCATAGCGTCCGCAGATCGATCACCTCGGCGTCGATGCCGGCCGTCGCCAGTTCCTCCGCCGCCTTGCACGCCAGCACCACCATGCGCGACCAGGCGACGATCGTCAGGTCCTTGCCGACGCGCGCAATCCGCGCCTTCCCCAGCGGCACCAGATGCTCCGGGTCCGCCGATACCTCGCCCTTGGCACCCCACAGTTCCTTGTGTTCCATGAACACCACGGGGTCGTCGCAGCGGATCGCGGACTTGAGCAGGCCCTTGCCGTCGGCCGGCGTCGAGGGTGTCACCACGATCAGGCCGGGGATGTGGACGAACCACGATTCATAGGACTGCGAGTGCTGCGCCGCCGCGCCGCGGCGCGTGCCGATCGCCATCCGCGCCACCAGCGGAACCCGCGCCTGACCGCCGAACATGTAGCGTATCTTCGCCGCCTGGTTCACCAGCTCGTCGATCGCGCACATGGCGAAATCTATCGAGCGCAGATCGGCGATCGGCCTGGTGCCGGCGACGGCGGCGCCGACGCCGGCCCCCATGATGGTCGATTCCGAGATTGGCGCGTTGACGATCCGCCTCGGCCCGAACTCCTCGATCAGATCCTTGTACTGGTTGGCGCTGGTGCTGGTGTGCGCGGTGCTGAGGTCCTCGCCCAGCGCCCAGACCAGCTTGTCGCGCCGCATTTCCTCGGCCAGACCCTCGCGCACCGCGTCCGCATAGATCATTTCGGGCATGACGGACCTCCCACGTCCTGGACATCGGCATAGGCAAGCGACGGGGCGGGGAAGGGGGCCAGCTTCGCCTCCGCCACCGAGGTGGCAATGGCTGCCTGGGCCGCCGAGTGGGCGGCTTCGATGTCGCCCGGCGAGACACCCTGTTCGGCCAGCCATGCCTCGCAGCGTCGCACCGGCTCGTGGTCCCAGCGCTGCTCAAACTCGCCCGCTGGCCGGTACATTCCCTGGTCCTTCGACACGTGGCCGGTCAGCCGGTAGGTCGCCGCGTGCAGGAACTGCGGCCCGCCGCCGTTGCGGATGCGCTCGATCAATTCGGCGGCGGCGGCGTCCACCGCGCGCAGGTCGTTGCCGTCGACCGAGACCACGGGGATGTCGAAGGACGCCGCGCGCACCGCCGGCCCGCCGCCGGAGGTCACGCTTGATGTCGCGGTGGTCGAGGCGTAGCCGTTGTCCTCGCAGACCACCAGCAGCGGTAGATGGAACACCTTGGCCCAGTTGAGGCTTTCGTAGAACGGTCCCCGGTTGGTGCTGCCGTCGCCGACGAACACGCCGACCACCTTGTCCTCGCCCTTCAGCGTCACCGCCTGCGCCGCGCCGGCCGCCAGCGACATGCCGTCGGCCAGGATGCCGTTGGCGCCGAGCATGCCGACCGAGAAATCGGCGATGTGCATGGAGCCGCCCTTGCCGCCATTGGTGCCGCCGACGCGCCCGAACAATTCCTTCATCATCGCGGTGGGGTTGGCGCCCTTGGCGATGGCGTGCGCGTGGCCGCGATGGTTGGACTGGATCAGGTCATCGCGCCGCATGTTGCCGCAGACGGCGACGGCGATCGCTTCCTGGCCGATCGACTGATGGACCGAGCCATGGACCAGACCCTCGACCAGCATCTGGTGCGCGGCTTCATCGAACGCGCGGATCAGCAGCATGGTCTTGAACATGCCGAAGATCCGCTCCGTCTGGTTGGACCGCTCCGTCCCTGCGGTTGCTGCTGGCGGCATTCACGGTGTCTCCTTGTTGGCATCGGAGATGCGGGTAGGCGGCGGGATTTGTCTCAGGCGAAAAGCAAGGAGGGTTTCATCCGAAAGCGTCCTGGATTCAGTTATCCCGGATCGCATTTTGTGCAACTATGCGCCGCCGACAATACCCTCGCAAGCGCGGCGCAGCCAATTGCCGGCAGTCGAACTCGCGGCTACGCTGGCCACGGTACAGCTGGATCGGTCAGCCAACGGCAGCATGTCTGCCGAGGAAAGGGGAATGTCATGGGTCGGAAATACGCGGTCGCACTGCTTCTGCTGGCACTGACACTCGGGCACACAGCGCGCGCGGCCGAACCGCCGCCGGTGCGCGTCGGCTCGATCATGCAAATGAGCGGCCCACTCGCCAGCTACGGGCAGGAGGCGTGGTCCGTCTACAAATACACCATCGACAAGATCAACGCCGAGGGCGGCATCAAGAGCATGGGCGGGGCCAAGATCGAAACGGTCCTGGCAGACGACGCCTCGCTGCCGGCCCGCGCGGCGAACGAAGCGCGCCGGCTGATCACCGATGAGCACGTGGTGATGCTGGCCAGCGGTCTGCAGACGCCGGAGATGCTGGCGATCTGTCCGGTGCTGGATGAACTCAAGATCCCGACGATCGCGATGATGCCGGCCGGCAGCGTGTCGCCCTACCTGTTCACGCTGAATTTTCCCTACGACCGTGGCTACGCCAAGACGATGGTCGACTTCCTGACCTGGCTGAACAAGGAAAAGGGCTTCCACATCAAGAACGTCGCCATGTTCTACAGCAACTACGAGGCGGCGCAGAAGGTGAACGAGGCGCTCAAGCGGCGCCTGCCGGAAGCGGGCTTCAATGTCGTGGGCGAGGTGCCGATGGACATCAAGGCCACCGACCAGACCGCGGCAATGCTGCGGCTGCGGTCGTTGAAGCCGGATGCGACGGCGGGTCTGGTGCGCGCGCAGGAAGGCGCGCTGCTCAATCAGGCGCGCTACAGCCTGAACGTCAAGGGCGTCCTGTTCATGGGCGGCGTCGGCGGCTTCTCGGATCAGCAGTTGTGGAAGGATGTCGGCGATCAGATCGGCCAGGCGACGCTGATCCGCGACCTGTTCGGCCTGACGGTTTTCAGCACCGGCGGCAACAATCCGACACTGGGCGCGGTGATCGAGGACATAACGCGGAACGCCCATCTGTCGGTCCCGGTGAGCGCGAACGGCCTCAGCGGCGCGCAGGCGGCGCGGGTGGTGCAGCGGGTGCTGGAAATCGTCGGTTCGACCGATCCGGAGGCGATCCGGGCCGCGTTCCGGAAGATGAAGATCCCGCGCGGCGATCCGGACCTGCTGATCAACCGCGTCGGCGGGCTGGAATTCGGCGACGACGGCGCAGCGGTCGATTCCACCGGGCTGATCATTCAGTGGATGCCCGACCACTCGCAGCGGGTGGTCTTCCCGCCCGCCCTCGCCGACGGCGAGCCGCGGCCGATCCAATGATCGGGGCATCGTGACGCCGATCCTGTCGGTCCGCGATCTGTCGAAGCGCTTCGGCGGCCTGGCGGCCGTCGATAGCGTGAGCTTCGACGTCGCCCCCGGCGAAATCCTGGCGGTGATCGGCCCGAACGGCGCCGGCAAGACCACGCTGTTCAGCCTGATCTCTGGCTTCATCCGTCCGGATTCCGGCAGCGTGCGGTTCGCGGATCAGGACATCACCGGCTTGTCGCCGCCCGAGATTGCCGAGCACGGCCTTGCCCGTAGCTTCCAGCTTGTGCAGGTGTTCAGCGGCATGACCGTGCTGGACGCCGTTACCGCCGCCGCGCTGCTGCGCCTGAAGCTGAACGCCGCGATCGCCCGCGCCGGGGAGGTGTTGGAGCAGATCGGCCTGTCCTCCCGCGCCGATGCCTTGCCCAACGCCCTGTCGATGCAGGACCGCAAGCTGCTGGAGATCGCCAAGTGCATCGCCACCGGCCCCAAATTGATCCTGCTCGATGAGGTGATGTCCGGCTTGACGCTGGCCGAGGCGCAGGTACCGCTCGCCCTGATCCGCCGGCTGCGCGACAGCGGCCTGACGTTCGTGATGGTCGAGCACGTGATGCCGGTGGTAATGAGCCTGGCCGACCGCGTGCTGGTGCTGAACTTCGGCCAGAAGGTCGCGGAAGACACGCCGCAGGGGATCGTCACCAACCAGGCGGTGCGCGACGCCTATTTCGGCGAGGCGGTCGACGCATGAGCACGGAAATGCTCGAAGTGTCCGGTCTCACCGCGGGCTATGCCGGGCCGGCGGTGTTGCAGGACGTGTCGCTGGACGTCAACGCGGGTGAACTGGTGGGGTTGCTCGGTGCCAACAACGCCGGCAAGAGCACGCTGATCAACTGCGTCTCCGGCCTGATTGCGCCGCGCGCCGGCAGGATTCGCTTCCTGGGCGAGGACATCACCCGGCTGAAACCGGACCAGATCGTGGCGCGCGGCATCGTGCAGGTGCCGGAGGGGCGGCAGGTGTTCCCGCGCATGTCCGTGCTCGACAATTTGCTGCTCGGCGGCACGCTGCCGGCGGCGCGGGCGGACCGGGTTCGGCGGCTGGAGCAGGTCTATGCTCTGTTCCCGCGCATGCAGGAGCGTAGCGCCCAATACGCCGGCACGCTGTCGGGTGGCGAGCAGCAGATGCTGGCGATCGGCCGCGCCATGATGGCCGGGCCGAAGCTGCTGATGCTCGACGAACCCTCGCTCGGCCTGTCGCCGCTATTCGTGCAGAGCATCTTCCGCGCGCTGCGGGGGCTGAACGCGGAGGGCCTGACCATGCTGCTGGTGGAGCAGAACCTGACGCTGACGCTGTCCTGCGCCACGCGCGGCGTGGTGCTGGAGCGCGGTCAGGTGGCGATCGCCGGCGACGCCGCAGCGCTGGCCGCCGATCCACGCACCCGCCAAGCCTATCTGGGATTGTGATCGCCATGGAACTTCTGTTGCAGGCGACGGTTCAGGGTTTGCTGGTGGGCGGTGCCTACGCGCTGGTCGCGCTCAGTCTGGGGCTGACCTACAACGTGTCCGGCATCATCAACTTCGCCCACGGCGATTTCCTGACGCTGTCGATGTTCCTGGCGCTGGCGATGCAGGTGGCGTTCCGGCTCGACCCCTACATCTCCGGTGTACTGCTGTTCCCGGTGCTGTTCGTGCTGGGGGCCGGCGTCTACCATTTCCTGCTGCGGCCGGTGGCGCACAGGCACCTGCTGATGGTGATCCAGTTGACGCTCGGCATCACTTTCGTGGTGCAGAACGGGCTGTTGATGAGCTTCGGCGGACAGCCGATGCGGGTGCCCTCGGCCTATGAGGCGTCCTTGATTCTGATCGGCGACGAGTTGGCGATCCGCACGCCGCAGTTGCTGGCCTTCGTCGGTTCGCTGGTGCTGGCGCTGCTGCTGTGGCTGGTGCTGGACCATACCGAAACCGGACGGCGCATCCGCGCGGTGCACCAGAACCCGCGTGCGGCGGCCCTGATGGGGATCGATGTGCCGAGGTTGCGCATGGTGATCTTCGGCGTCGGCATCGGCATCCAGGCGCTGGCCGGCGTGTTGCTTGTGCCGGGCCAGCCGGTCGAGCCGGCCCTGGGGTTCCGCTATACGGTTATCCCGCTGATGGCGTTGGTGATGGGCGGGCTGACCGATTTTCGTGGCGTCTATCTCGGCGCCCTGCTGATCGGGGTAACCGAGGCGCTGGGCACGGTCTATGTCTCCGGCACGTCGGGCATGATGGTGCCGTATGGGCTGTTCATCCTGGTTCTGCTGCTGCGGCCGCAGGGCCTGTTCCGGCGGGCATGATGCGACCAGACTTCTTCCAGTTCCTGCGCTCCCCGCTGCTATGGGTTCCGGTGATCCTGGCGGCACTGCTGCCCTACGGCCTGTCGTCCTATCACCTGGCGATCGGCACGCTGGCGCTGCTGTATGTCTCGCTGGCGCTGTCGTGGAACATCGTCGGGGGCATGGCGGGACAGATCTCGCTGACGCATTCCGTGTTTGTCGGCTGTGGCGCGATTTTCGCCAGCTCTCTGCTGGTGCGGCTCGGCGTCAACCTGTGGATCGCCATGGCGATCGCCGCCGCCGTCTCCGCTGCGATCGGCGTGTTCATCGCGCTGGTGGATTCGCGCTTCCGCCTGGGCCATCTGTCGTTCGCGCTGGTGACGCTGGCGTTCGCGGAGATCGGCGAGCTGGTGGTGTCCGGGTCCGAGTGGCTTGGCGGCGCCTCCGGGATCGACTTGCCGAAGGATCGCGGGCAGTTCTGGCAATTCCAGTTCGGCGGCGGGTCGGGCTATTTCTGGGCGGCGCTGGTGCTGGCGTTGATCTGCCTGGTGGTGAGCCAGGCGATCCTGTCATCGCGGCTCGGCTATTTCCTGCGCGCGGTGCGCGACAACGAAGACGCGGCGCAGGCCATCGGCATCAGGCTGTTCCGCGCGAAAGCCATGGCGATGGCGATCAGCGCCGCGCTGAGTTCGGTCGCGGGCACGCTGTATGCGCGCTACTCCAACTTCGTCGATCCATCGCTGTTGGCCTCGCCCAACCTGACGATCGAGATCGTGCTGGTTGCCACCATCGGCGGCCTCGGCACGCCGCTCGGCCCGCTGCTGGCGGCTCTGGTGCTGATACCCTGCGGCGAACTGCTGCGCGGCCGGTTCGGTGGGTCGCTGCCGGGACTGCACTTCTTTCTATATGGCGTGCTGATCATCATCGTCGTGCTGACCAGCCCGGAGGGAATGGTGCCGCGGCTGTTTGGGCTATGGAAACGCTTCGTGGCTGGCAGGGCACGCTCCCGGGACGTTTGACGTGGCGGCACCGAAGGCGAGCTGCATTTCCAGCGCAAGCAGCGCAAGCAACAGACCTGAAGCGAGGATGCGGCGCGGGATCATTGCAAGTGGCAACATGCAAGAAGATGCCGCTCGCGCAACGCAGCGGGCTGTATGGTGGACCGCGGTTCGGTTGTTCACCTGCCGGCCGGATCGATGGAGGAATGTCGGATGAAGTTGCTGTTCTGGCGTGCGCGCCGTATCCCCGTGCTGGTGCTGCACGGCGTACTGGCCAAACGCTTCGGCGCGCTGAACCTGGATGCATACGGCGATCTGATCGACCAGGCATTCCAGGCCGCCGGCGAGGGCGGGACGGTGGTGCTGGACATCGACAGCCCCGGCGGCTCCGCCGTCCAGTCCGACCTGATCGCGGCGCGCATCCGCCGCCGTGCCGAGCAGCACAATGCGCGCGTGTATGCGGTCATCGCCGATGTCGGTGCCTCCGGCGGCTATTGGCTGGCCTGCGCGGCCGACGAGATCCTGGCCAATCCCATGAGCGTGGTGGGATCGATCGGCGTGATCGGCGGCGGCTTCGGGTTCGAGGACGCGATCGGCCGGCTCGGCGTGCATCGCCGCCTGTATACCGCAGGCGAGAACAAGGCGCGGTTGGACCCATTCAGCCCGGAACGGCCACAGGACCAGGCGTTCGTGCATGCGCTGCTGGACGACATCCATTCCCAGTTCAAGCACTGGGTGCGCAGCCGCCGCGCCGGCCGGCTGAAGGCCGACGAGGCCGACTTGTTCGATGGCAGCTACATGCTCGGCACCCGCGCGCTGGAAACCGGCCTGATCGACCGCTTCGGCGACATCGACAGCCTGGTGCGCGAACTCGGCGGCAAACGCGCCCGCGCGCGAAACTTCCGCCCCCGCCGCCGTGGCCTGCTCGGCCGCCTGCCGCGCCTGATGGCCGAGGCGCTACTGGACGCGGCCGAGGAACATGTAGGGCCTCGGGCGCGGCTGTGAAGCGCTTGGGGCAAAATAACCTGCGTGTTTCGCAAGAAGACTTCTGACCTAGGATGATGCCAACGCGTTGGCTGCGTCAGGTCTCGGGTTGGAGGATGGAAATCGGTTTCCGGGCCATGACGAACTTGGTCGATATGCTTATCGTGTTGACCATATCTTGTGGCCAGTCACGCGAAAAGGCCGGAAACCACCTATTCGAGTCCAATGGCAACCGATCGATCGCATCGTCGCGCAGGCAAACCCGTACTCTTCAGCAGAATTGCTGAGTAGATTCCGATCCTGCCAACATCCCATTGCTGCTTCCATATTAGTTTAGGGAAAAGCAGGCGATCTCCGCTTGCGAACGGTTTTTCGGAGAACACGACATGATCAGATCTTGGCTCGTCGCGAGCACGGCCCTTGCGTTGATGACGGGGGTCGCCGTCGCACAAACCTCGTCTTCCAGCACGACATCGACCCAGTCGACAACGTCGGTTCCGTCTCCGGTGGTTAGCGGCACGAGTTCGAGCAGCAGTGAGCGGACCGTCGACAGCAATGGCGTTGTGATCGACCAGACGAAAACCTATACGAAGGGCACCACCGTATCGCCGTCCGGCGATACGGACNNCGGACACGACACGGAAGACGACCAACACGACCACCGTCCATTAACCGCCTACTCACATGGGGCCGAGCGGGTTCTGCCTGTCCGGCTCCCATTTCGCTGATCGGTCGTTGCGGGTCATCCGATCCGCAACGACAAGATTGCTTGCCCGAACTCTTGGGAGTCAGACAATGAACATTACTACATCGCGTTTTGGCCTGGCGTTTGGCATGGCACTGATCGCCGGTACGGCTATGCTGGGCGGTTGCGGCGGGCCGTCGCCGGTTACCACCCGGACCAGCACTACCGAGCAGACCACGACAACGCCGCGCCCGGCGGTATCGACGACGACCACCACCACGCAGCAGACTCAGCGCCCCTGATCTGACGGTAACGATCGATTGCCCGCGTCGGCGAGGGTCGCCGCCGTGGGTGTAGGCGGACCCCGCCGTTGATGCGCGGGTCCGCGCTCCACAGTCAGCCGGCAACCGCTGCATCTATCTCGGCTTCCGTGATCCCGATCCGGGCGGCGGCGGCGCGGATATCGCTCCAGGTGGTCTCGTCCACCTCGATGCCGGTGCGCAGGCGCTCGGCGGTGTAGCGGCGCTCGGGATCGCCGGGCAGCAGGATTTCCTCAAAGCCGGGCGCGACGCGGGCCGACTTGATGTGCGCGCGCGTCGCCGCGGCCTCGCGTGCCACCGTTTCCACCCCGCCGAGGCGGGCGGTGTCGATCACGACGGCCAGCATGGAATTCAGAATGCCGCCCTTCTGCTCGGCGTCGGCGCGCTGTCCGCCGGCGATGGCGGTGGTCATCACCTCGGCCATGATCGCCAGCCCGGAGCCCTTGTGCTTGCCGAAGGACACCAGCGCGCCGGCATGGTCGCGGATCAGGCCGGTGGGGTCGGTGGTCGGATTGCCGTCGGCGTCGATCAACGCGCCTTCGGGTGCCGGCACGCCCTTGTTGTAGGCGACGCGCGCCTTGCCGGCGGCGATGGTGGTGGTGGCCATGTCCAGCATCATCGCAACACCGCCGTCGGTGCCCGGCACCGCGGTACAGAACGGGTTGGTGCCGACCCGCGCATCGGCGCAGGCGTAAGGCGCCTGGACGTCGAAATGATCGGCGACGTTGACGAAGGCGGTGAAAGCCATGCCATGCGCCGCCGCCAGCTCGGCATAGGTGCCGACGCGGCCGATATGGGCGCTGTTGCGCAGCGCCAGCACGCACGCCCCGGTTTCCCGCGCCCGCCCGATCGCCTGGCGCACGGCGTTGGCGGCCATGCGCTGGCCATAGCCACGGCGCGCATCCAGCACCAGCAGCGCGCCGAAATCGAGCACCGTCTCCGGCGTCTGGTTCACCACCAGCAGCCCTTCGATGAACAGCCGCACGTAGGCGGGCAGCATGCCGACGCCGTGGCTGTCGTGGCCGGCCAGGTTGGCGCGCATCAAATGGTCGGCGACCTCGTGCGCCTCGACCTCCTCGCTGCCCATGCGACGTGAGATCAGGTGGGAAACTGCATAGAGCGCCTTGGAACTGAAGACGGGCATGGAAATTCCTTACGAAGAAACGGTCGGGACGGGGAAAGGGGCCTACTCGCCGGCCAGCCGCACCGCCGCCACGGGCACCGAGAGCGGCACCAGCCCGGCGACGTTGTTGGTCTGGTTGATCGCCAGCACCGCGTCCGCCAGCCGAGACGACTGCGCCTCGCCCAGCACCGCGTCGGTCAGGCCGGCGAATTTGGCGCGCAGCTCGCCCTCGGTCAGGAAATTGTCGGGCTCGCCTTTCGGCACCACCACCTTCTGCACGAAGTCCCGGCCACGGGCGCGGATCGTCACCTTGCCGGACATGTTGGCGGGAAATTCCGCCTCGATCTCCGGATCGAACTCGCTGCTGATCTTCGGCAGCAGCGCGCGGATGCGCGGATCGTCCAGCAGCCGGTAGCTGTCCCAGCCCATCGCCCCGGTGGCGAGCGCGGAGGCCACCACGAAGGGGCCGCTGAACTGCCCGTCGACCACGTTGCGCGGGTCGCGCTTCTTCTCGGCCGGCTGGCCTATCAGCAGCATCCCGGCCTTGGGCAGACCGAGCATCACGCTCTCGATCTCCTCGGGCTTCAGGTCGTTGGCGGCGCGCAGGCTGAGCGCCGCATCGACGCTGGCATGGCCGTAGCGGCACGACGGGTAGGGCTTCACCGCCGTGTGCATCAGTTCGAACACGGTGCCGAGATCCTGCACCGCGCGCGCCGGCGTCGGGTTCGGGGCGTAGGCGCGCATGAAGCCGTGCGGCCCCTCCAGCGCCTCGGACGCGCCCTTGAAGCCTTCGCGCACCAGGCTGGCCGCCATCAGCCCGTTGCTGGCCGCCCAGCCAACCTGGAATCTTTTGGTCCAGGCGCCGTTGACCAGGAATTCCAGGCTGCCGGCGGTCTGGCTCAGCACCGTGCCGAGCGCGCCGGCGATCTGCTCCGTATTGAAACCGAACACCCGCCCGGCGGCGGCGGCGGCGCCGAACGCGCCACAGGTGGCGGTGGGGTGGAAGCCGCGGTTGTAGTGCTCACCCGCCGGCAGCGCGAGGGCGATGCGGCAGGTCATCTCATAGCCGGCGACGATCGCGGCGAGCACGTCCGCACCCGAGGCGCCGATCATCTCGCCGGCGGCGATGGCGGCGGGGATGACCGGGGCGCCGGGATGCAGCGATCCGGCGGCATGCGTGTCGTCGAAATCGAGCGAATGGCCGAGCGCTCCGTTCAGGAACGCCGCGCCGAGCGGGGTGTAGCGGTCGGGATCGCCGAACACGCCGATAGCGCCCCCGCTCATGCCCATGGCCCGCGCGGCGGCGAGGAACGAGGCGGTGCTTTCCGCATCGTGACGGGCGCGGACGATGTTGCCGACCAAATCGAGCAGCAGGAAGCGGGCGCGGTCGACCACGGCGCGAGGCAGCCGATCCAGCGTTATACCGGCACTGAATGCCGACAACTCCGTGGTGATACCCATCCGACCGTCTCCTCATGGTGTTCGGCCAACTGTGGCGCAAACCGGCTGGCGGGCCAAGATGCCCTGCNNGACCGCCGAACCCTGTTGGCCGCCGCCCTGGTGCCGGGCGCACTCGCCGTTGCCGGCCGGCTGGCGCCCGCGCGCGCGCAGGCCGAGAGTTTCTCGGAATTCCTCGCCGCGTTTAGAAGGGAGGCGTTGCACGCCGGCATTTCCGCGCGGACGCTGGACCAGTCGCTGCGCGGCATTCAAGCGAACCAGCGCGTGCTGGAGCTTGATCAGCATCAGCCGGAATTCACCATGACCTGGGATCGCTACCGCGCCCTGGTGCTGAACGACAAGCGAATCGCCGCCGGGCGGGAATCGACTCGGAAGAACCAGGCGCTGATGCGGCGCGTCGAGGCGCGTTTCGGCGTCGATCCACGCGTGGTGGCCGGGATCTGGGGGCTGGAATCGAACTACGGCGCCCACACTGGCGATTTCCATGTGGTCGAGGCATTGGCGACCCTGGCCTGGGACGGCAGGCGCGCGAGCTTCTTTCGTTCTGAACTGATGGCGGCGCTGAAAATTCTGGACCAGGGCGATGTCACCCCCGTCCGCATGCTCGGCAGTCATGCCGGTGCGATGGGCCAGCCGCAGTTCATGCCGACCTCCTATCTGCGCATGGCGGTCGATTTCGACGGTGACGGCAAGCGCGACATCTGGACTTCCAACGCCGACGTTCTGGGCTCGATCGCCAACTACCTCGCTCGCTCGGGGTGGCGCGCGGGCGAGGGTTGGGGACAGCGCGTGCAGGTGCCGGGGGATTTCGATGCGAGCGTCACCGGCCGGCAGAACAGGCGGCCGGTGAGGGAATGGGCCCGGCTCGGCGTGCGGTCCGTGGACGGCGGGCGTCTGCCGGACGGCGACTCCCCGCGCGCGGTGGTGCTTCCAGCCGGCCTTGGCGGGGAGGCATACTTGGTGGGCGATAATTTCTTTGCCATCCGCCGCTACAATCCGTCGGATTTCTACGCCATCGGGGTCGGTTCGCTCGGCGATCTGGTGGGGGCATGAGAGACCGCACGTGAGTCGAGCCTCCTTCCTGTTGCTCGGCCTGCTGCTGGTGCTGGCCGGGTGCGCGCATCCCACTGCCGGCGGCAAACCGCATTATGTGCTGGGCGAGGCATGGCAGGCGCAGGGCGTCTGGCACTACCCGAGCGAGAGCTTCGAGGCGACGACAACCGGCATCGCCACCATTTATCCCGATCGCCACCCAGCGTTGACGACGGACGGCGAGATGTTCGATCAGACCGCGATGGCGGCGGCGCATCAAACCTTGCAGATGCCGGCGGTCGTCCGGCTGACCAATCTCGACAACGGATCGCAGGTGCTGGTCCGCATCAACGATCGCGGTCCGGCCGACCCGGGACGGATCGTCGCGGTGACGCGCCGGGTGGCGAGCCTGCTCCAGTTTCCAGCCAACGGGGTCGCGCGGGTGCGGCTTGAGGTGTTGCAGGCGGAGAGCCGTGCTGCGGCGGAAGCGGTGCAGGGCGGTGGCGCCTCGCGTCTCGATGTCGCCGCCGCGCCGCGTGCGGCGGTGCAGGAGACCGCCCTACCGCCGCTGCCCGGCACCCGCCAGGCCGGCGGCGCGGCGGTGATGGGTGCCGGCACGGCGAACGCCGGCACGCAAGCCGCGCCCTCGGCGGCGACGGCGCTGCGCCAACCGGAGATATTGACCCAGGTGCCGCCCCAGCAGGGCAGGCTGTGGGTGGAACTCAGCACCTTCAGCGAGTATCAGTACGCCAATATCCAGCGCGCCCGGCTCGCGGGTCTGGGTGCGCGGATCGACAGCATTCGGGTCGGGCGCGGCGAGAACTTCCGGGTTAGACTGGGGCCGTACGGAGCGGTCGAGGATGCCGATTCGGCGTTGGCCCGGACGATCCAGGCCGGGATCACCGATGGCCGGATCGTGATTGAATAGGAGCTATCTATGAAAGACCGGGTCACGCTCGGCCGCCGCCTGCTGTTGGCGGCGGCGACCGCCATAGGTGC